>DAIRDJ010000049.1:0-26394 GCA_036796215.1 Geminicoccaceae bacterium | reverse complement strand
TGATCGAGAGCCTCGAGGGCAAGCGCGGCCTGCCCCGCCACCGCCCGCCCTATGTCGCCGAGGTGGGCCTCTTCGGCCGCCCCACCCTCGTCAACAATGTCGAGACCCTCTTTTGGGTCCGCGACATCGTCGAGCGCGGCCCCGAATGGTTCGCGGCCCAGGGATGCGGTGGGTCGAAGGGGCTGCGCTCCTACTCGGTCTCCGGCCGCGTCAAGGAGCCGGGCGTCAAGCTGGCGCCTGCCGGCATCACCGCCCAGGCGCTGATCGACGACTATTGCGGCGGCATGGCCGAGGGCCAAACCTTCCGCGCCTATTTGCCGGGCGGTGCCTCCGGCGGCATCCTGCCGGCCTCGATGGCCGGCATCCCGCTCGATTTCGGCAAGCTCGAGCACCTGGGCTGCTTCGTCGGCAGCCACGCCGTCGTCGTCCTCTCCGACCAGGACGACCTCAAGGCCGCAGCACTCAACCTCCTGCGCTTCTTCCAGGACGAATCCTGCGGCCAGTGCACGCCCTGCCGGGTCGGCACCGAAAAGGCCGTGGCCCTGATGCAGGAGCGGCGCTGGGACCAGAAGCTGCTCCTCGAACTCGCCCAGGGCATGGCGGACGCCTCGATCTGCGGCCTCGGCCAGGCCGCCGGCAACCCGATCAAGTGCCTGATCCGCTTCTTTCCCGAGCTCTTCGATGGTTGAGTGCCCGACCATCGTCGTCTACGATGTAGTGACATCACTACCAGAGGCCATTCATGTCGACCGTGACCGCCCGCGAAGCCAACCAACATTTCTCGAAAATCCTCGACGCTGCCGCCCGCGGCGAGGAGGTCACCATCACCCGCCGCGGCAAGCCCGTGGCCAAGCTGGTGCCCGTGGAAGTGGCGGAGGACCCAGCCGAAGCCGCGCGCCGGGCCGCAGAGCGCGAAGCCGCCTTGAAGCGGCTCGAGCGCGGCTATGTCGGCACCCGCTTCGACAGCTGGACCAGGGACGAGCTATACGACGAACGGTTCGAGCGATCCGGAAAGCCCGGCGATTGCGACTGACCCTGGACGCCAACATCCTGGTCTATGCGGCCCAACGCGGTGATCATCGACACGAGGCTGCGGTTCGGATCGTGCGCCGGGCCGTGAGCGCAGATTGCGTGCAGACACTGCAAAGTCTCGGCGAGTGCTTCAACGTGCTGCGGCGCAAGCGCGGCTTCGATTCGACCACAGCGCAGGAAATCCTCCGCGAGTACCGGAGCATTCTGCAGAAAATCGTCGCCGCCATCCCCGAAGACCTCGACGAGGCGATGCGGGCCCACGCGTCCCACGGCCTCCAGTTCTGGGACGCGATGCTTTGGGCCACGGCGAAACGCGCCGGCTGCAGGCTCATCCTGTCAGAGGACTTCCAGGACGGCCGACCCCTTGAAGGCGTGCTCTTCGTCAATCCCTTCAACGCCGACAACGCTCGCCTCCTGGACCTCGCCCTGCCCCCGACAATTGGTAGCAGCCCATGACCGAGACCATCAGCTTCACCCTCGACAACCGCGAGGTCGAGGCCGCCCCCGGCGAGACGATCTGGCAGGTCGCGCAACGCGAGGGCATCCTGATCCCACATCTCTGCTGGCTGCCGGGGCCCGGCTACCGCGCCGACGGCAATTGCCGCGCCTGCATGGTCGAGATCGAGGGCGAACGCGTGCTCGCCGCATCGTGCCTGCGCCGACCCACCCCCGGCATGACGGTGAACGCGTCGACCGAGCGTGCCGACAAGGCCCGGCGCCTGGTGATGGAGCTCCTTCTCGCCGACCAGCCACCGCGCGACCGCTCCCCCGACCGGGACAGCCGTCTCTGGCGCTGGGCCGAGACGATGGGGATGACCGAAAGCCGCTATCCCGCGACCGAGCGCTGGCAGCCCGACCCGAGCCACCCCGCGATGGCCGTCAACCTCGATGCCTGCATCCAGTGCACGCTCTGTGTCCGCGCCTGCCGCGAGGTCCAGGTCAACGACGTCATCGGCATGGCCTATCGCGGCCACGAAGCGAAGATCGTCTTCGACCAGGACGACCCGATGGGCCAGTCCACCTGTGTGGCCTGCGGCGAGTGCGTCCAGGCCTGCCCCACAGGGGCACTGATGCCAGCCTCCATCATCGACGACCGGGGCATCGGCGACCGCCAGGTCGATCGCCAGGTCGAAAGCGTTTGCCCCTATTGCGGTGTCGGCTGCAAGCTCACCTTTCACATCAAGAACGACAGGATCCGCTACGTCACCGGTGCGAACGGTCCCGCTAACCAGAACCGGCTCTGCGTCAAGGGCCGCTTCGGTTTCGACTACGTCCACCACAAGGAGCGGCTGACCGTCCCCCTGGTCCGCAAGCAGGGTGTGGCGAAGCAGGCCGAAGACGTCATCGATCCCGCCAACGCCTGGACCCACTTCAGGAAGGCCAGCTGGGAGGAGGCGCTCGAGCGCGCCACCGCCGGGCTTCGGGCCGTGCGCGATCGCCACGGCGGCAAGGCACTTGCCGGGTTCGGCTCGGCCAAGGGCTCGAACGAGGAGGCCTATCTCTTCCAGAAGCTGGTCCGCACCGGCTTTCGCACCAACAATGTCGACCACTGCACGCGGCTCTGCCACGCCTCGTCGGTTGCGGCCTTGATGGAAGGGATCGGCTCGGGCGGCGTTACGGCCCCCTTCAACGAGGTGGCCAACAGCGACGTCATCGTCGTCATCGGCGCCAACCCGACCGAGAATCATCCGGTTGCCGCGACATATTTCAAGCAGGCGGTCAAACGCGGCGCCAAGCTCGTCGTCATCGACCCGCGCGGCCAGACCCTCGCGCGCCACGCCACCCACATGCTGCAGTTCACCCCGGGCCGTGACGTGGCGCTCTTGAACGCCATGCTCAACGTCATCGTCACCGAGGCGCTCTTCGACCGGCAATACATCCAGGCCCACACCGAAGGCTTCGCGCAGCTCAGCAGCCACCTCGCGGCCTACCCGCCCGAGGCCATGGCGCCCGTCTGCGGCGTCGATGCCGAGACTATCCGCAGCGTCGCCCGGCTCTACGCCCGGGCCGAGGCCGCGATCATCTTTTGGGGCATGGGGATCAGCCAGCACATCCACGGCACCGACAATTGCCGCGCACTGATCAGCCTCGCCATGCTCTGCGGCCAGACCGGCAGGCCCGGCACCGGGCTGCACCCGCTTCGGGGCCAGAACAACGTCCAGGGCGCCTCCGATGCCGGCCTCATCCCGATGGTCTTCCCGGACTACCACAAGGTCGGCGATGCCGGGTATCGAGCACACCTCGAAGCGCTCTGGGGTGGGGTCACCCTCGATCCCGAGCCCGGCCTCACCGTCGTCGAGATCATCGACGCGATGAACACCGGCAGCATCAAGGCGATGTACATCATGGGCGAGAACCCGGCGATGTCCGACCCCGACACCGCCCACGCCCGCGAAGGCCTCGCCAGGCTCGAGCACCTGGTCGTCCAGGACATCTTCCTCACCGAGACCGCCCGCTTCGCCGACGTCATCCTGCCGGCCTCCGCCTGGCCCGAGAAATCCGGCACCGTCACCAACACCAACCGCCAGGTGCAGCTGGGCCGCAAGGCCCTGCCGCTGCCGGGCGACGCGCGGGAGGACTGGTGGATCATCCAGGAGATCGCCAAGGGCCTCGGCCTCGACTGGACCTATGCGGGCCCCGCCGAGGTCTTCGCCGAGATGAAAGCGGCGATGCCGTCGCTCGATCACATCAGCTGGGAGCGCCTCGAGCGCGAGGGGACCGTGGCCTATCCCTGCCCGTCCGACGACGCGCCGGGCCTGGGCGTCGTCTTCTCCGACCACTACCCGACCGCCTCCGGTCGCGCCCGCCTCGTGCCCGCCACCGGCATCGCTCCCGCCGAAGCGCCGGATGCCAATTTCCCCATGGTGCTGACCACCGGCCGCACCCTCGAGCACTGGCACACCGGTGCGATGACCCGCCGCGCGCGCACGCTCGACACGCTTGAGCCCGAGCCCTTCGTCGGCATGAATGGCAGGGACATGGCCGAGCACGGCATCGCACCGGGTGCGGTGGTCCGGGTCGTCACCCGGCGTGGTGCCATCGAGCTTTTGGCCCGGCGCGACCCGGCGATCGCCCGGGGCATGCTCTTCATCCCCTTCTGCTACGTCGAGGCCCCGGCCAACGTCCTGACCAACCCCGAACTCGACCCCTTCGGCAAGATCCCGGAGTTCAAATATGCCGCGGCGCGGGTCGAGCAGCTCGAGGCCGCCTCGGCCGCCGGGTAGTCGCGCCACCGCAAGCCGCAGCGCTGTGCGGAGCGTTAAGAGAATCGAAAGGAATCGGCGCTAGTCTCAGGCGATGTTCGTCGGTGGTGACGGACGGCCCCGCTGTTGCTCGGCCGACCGCCCCCTGCTGCGCCCGGAGACCACGCGATGGCCCTCGATCCCAACCTGCCGATCCTGATCGTCGACGACTACAGGACGATGCTGCGGATCGTCCGCAACCTCTTGAAGCAGGCGGGCCTGACCAATGTCGACGAGGCCACCGATGGCAGCGAGGCCCTGCAGAAGCTGCGCGACAAGACCTTCGGTCTCGTGATCTCCGACTGGAACATGCAGCCGATGACCGGCCTCGAGCTGCTGCACGAGGTGCGCGCCGATCCGGTGCTGAAGCGCCTGCCGTTCATCATGATCACCGCCGAGAGCAAGACCGAGAACGTGATCGCGGCCAAGGAAGCCGGGGTGGACAACTACATCGTCAAGCCCTTCAATGCCGAGACCCTGAAGACCAAGATTTCGGCCGTGCTGGGCGCCGCCTGAGCGCAGTCGTGCGGTCCCACGTGCCACCCGGGAGCCAGATTGCCCGAGCCGTGACAGGCCCGGAGCCGGTGTCGTGATGCCAGGGCTCGTGGACACACAGCCAGGCAACGACCCGGCGCCAGGAGCGATCGCCGACCCGGCCGGCCTCGCCGACGCGTCCCGGCTGCAAGGGGCACCTGCCCGAGGCGCTCACCACCGATGCGGCGCCGCACCCGAGCGCAACGGGCGGGCCCCGAGCTTTCCCACAGGCGCCGACGGGATGCTCAAGCTCATGTTGATCCTCCTGGCCTTCTTTGTCCTCTTGCACAGTCGATCCGAGCCCAGCCTGGAGCGGAGTGCGCCGATTCTGGATTCGTTGGCGCTTCGCTTTGCCGCCACGACCGAGCAATTGGGCGATGAAACGCTCAGCATCGCCGCAAGGGCATTCGATCCCGCCACCCTGCTCAGGCGGCGGCTGGTGGGTCATTTGCCGATCAGCGGCGGCCCGGTCGAGGTTCCAGGCGCGCTCTTCGCCTTCGATCTCGACGAGGCGGCGCTCTTCGCGCCGGCGGGTGCTGCCATCGTTCGCGACCGCCTGGTCCTGTTCCATCGGCTGGGCAGTGCCCTTGCCGAGCACGACGCCGGTCGGGCCAGTGTCCTGGTGATCACGACGACCTGGCCCGCGGCGACGAGCACGCTGACGGCTGCCCGCTTGCGGACACTCGAAGCCGTCTTCGCCGACACGGCCCTCGAGCCGGCCCGTCTGCGCCTTGGCCTTTCGGGCCTGCCGGACGGCATATGGCGGTTTGCGATCCGCGCCGGGGACGAGCATGCCGGTTGACGCCCGAACGCCCGCTTCTGGTGCCTGGACCATCATGCTGGCCGATATCGTGGCGCTGATGCTCGCGTTTTTCGTCTTGAGCTTCTCGATGCGCGAGCTGGTCCCGACCGAGCCGACCCCGACGCTGAGGCAACCCGAGGCGGTGGCACCACTCGAAGCCTTGTCGCCGAGCCAGCTCAGCACCCAGGAGCAGGAACGGGCATCGAGCCCCACCTTCGCCTATCTGGCAGCGATCATCGAGGCGAACAGCCGGGAGAGGCTGGCGGACGACGCCATCTGGCACGACGACACCCGCCTCGTCATGCGGCTGCCCGGTGAGGTCGAGAGCAGCAGCGATGCAGCGGGTGCTGCATCGCGCGAGCTGCTGCTGGCCCTGGCCTTCCTCGCCCGGCGCTTCGACTTGGACCTCGCTCTCGATCTCCCGGCATCGCCGGAGCACGGGATCGAGCGAAACCTGGAGCGCACCCTGGCGATCCGGGCCTGGCTCGGCGAGACCACCGGCCTCACGCTCAACGAGACCACCTTCGCCGCCGCTTCACGCGGAGGCGTGGCGGACGGCCGCCTGCCCGCCGCCTATGCGGCGCTCAATGCCCGACCCGCGCAAGTCCCGGCGACGGCGGCAACCGAGCCATGAGACGCTGCCGCGCAACTAGGCTCGGGTTTGGGCTCGGGCTCGGCCTCCTGCTGCTTCTCCTGGCAGTGCCGGCCAGCGCCGCGACCAGCACGGCGGCGCAGGAGGATGGCTTCGGCAGCCTCGCGGTCGACTGGCCGATGCCCGTTGCGGTCATCGCCGAGGCGCATGGCCAGCGTGTCGAGATCCAGGCGAGCCACCCGTTTCCCGACGACGTCCTCGCGCGCGCGGCGGGTCTCCACCCCCTCGTCCAAGGCGCAAGGCTGAACGAGACGGCGACGATCCTCGAGCTCGACACCAGAGCCGGCATCGTCATCGAGACGGCGATCCTGGATGACCGCTCGCTCCGGGTGGCGCTCGTCCCGCGTGATGCGGCGACGCTCGGCCTCAGGCTCGGGCGCCACGCCGAGTTCGAGCGCGTCGTGCTCGAGCCGGTCCCCGAGCACGCGGTCCGCCAGCACCAGGCGGGTGCCCGGCTGACCCTGACCCTGCCCGGCACGCTCGGGCCCGCCGACCGCGCCCGGCTCGAAGGCGTCGGCGGGATCGAGCGGCTGCGAGCGGCGGGGCATCAGCTCTTCGTCGATCTGGCGCCGGGGGCGAGCGTTCGGCCGCTTTTCGCCGGGCCCGATCGTCAGGTGCTCGACATCTACCCGGGTACCGATCGCCCGAGGTCGCCGCCGTCGGATCGCCTGACCGCCTCCACCACGACCGTGACCTCGCCCGGCGTCCAGCCGCCACAGCCGAAGCCGGGCGCACCCTCGGCCATCGACCAGCCCTCGACCCTGGGGGCCGAGACCACGCGTGCGACCGACCAGCTGGCGCTGCCTTCGAACCTGGCTGAGGTGCCTGTGCCATGGACGGCACCTGCCCCGGCGCCACTGGCGATCGATGCCGAGCGGCTCGGTGACGATGCGATCGAGCTGCGCTTCACCTGGCCCGAGCCCGTGCCGGCGGCGGTGTTCGTCAGGGGTGCCCAGCTCTGGGTGGCCTTCGCCGCCGACAGTGCCGGCATCGAGCTCGCGCCCGAGACCTTCACGCCGGCTGCCCGGCGGTTCATCGATTCGGTCCGCGAAGAAAACCACCCCGAGGCAACCCTGATCCGGCTCGGGCTCACCGACGCCCCGGAGATCGTGGTCGACCGGACTGACGGCACCTGGCGGATTGCCCTGAACGCCAGCGACCTACGCGCCAGAGACCTCGACGCAAGCGACCGGTCGCCGGCGACGGCGGCATTGCAGGCCCAGCCGGCGGTGCCCGGGCTGCTGCTGGCGAGCCTCGATGCCATGGTGTCGCTCACCGACCCCATCGTCGGCGATCGGATCGGCATCGGCATGGCGCTCGAGCCGATCGGCGCCGTTGCCGATCCCGCCCGGTTCATCGGCCTGCGGCTCCTGCCGGCAGCCCAGGGTGCCGTCTGGCAGCAGCTCGTTGAGCCGGCCCGCCGCCCGGTCTGGACGTCGACCGGCCTCTATTTCGGCCCCCACGATGGTGTCGTCCGCATGGTGGAAAACGGGCCGGCCCTGCCGGCGCCGCTGCTCGACGCGCTGCCGTTGGCCCTCGATCAGCTGGACGATGCGGCCGGGACCGGGACAGACACGGCCGACAACGGCCCAGGCGAGCCAAACGCTAGGCCCGAACAAGCGATCGAGCTTGCATCCACAGCGGCGGAGCCCGGGCCCGAGCCGCCCGCCGCCATCGGGGAGACCGGCAGCGTCAGCCCGGCAGGCGAAGCGCCGGCGGCGGCGACCGGGGCCGAGCCCGGCCGACCAGGACCACTCGATCTCGCCCGCTTTCGGACCGGTCCCGGGCGCGGGTTCCTGGAGCAGCGCAGTGCCCTGCTCGAGGCAGCGGAAGCAGCCGGGCGGACGGCGCCACTGGAGCTCGCCCTCGAGCTCGCCCGGCTGCACATCGCCCGGGGGCTCGGCCCCGAAGCCGCAGCGATCCTCGCCACGGCACCGGCACCGAGCCCACTCCAGGCCCCCTCGACAGCGGCAGCAGCGCTCAATGGAGCCGCGGCCTTCCTCGCTGGCCGCTATGCCGCAGCCCTCGACCATCTCGCCATGGCCGAGCTCGAGGCGGACGACGAGACGGCCCTTTGGCGCGGGGCCACGCTCGCCGCCCTCGAGCGATGGGACGAGGCCCTGCCGCATTGGCAACGTGGCGAGCCCTGGCTCGAGGGCTACCCGGCGGCCAGCCAGGCGAGCCTTACCGAGCACGGGGCGCTGCTGCTGCTGCAGACCGGGCGCATCGACGAGGCCGTGGCCCTGCTCGACCGACTGGCAGGGCTGCCGCTGGCGGCGGCCGCGGCGGAACGCCTGCGCGCGCTCGAGGCCATGGCCCTCGAGCGCGACGGGGCGGTCGACGAGGCCCGCACGATCTGGCGCCACCTCCTGCAGCAAGGCTCGCCCGAGGCGCGCTCGCGGGCGGTCATGTCCCTGACGTTCTCCGACCTCGAGAACGGGCGGATCGACACCGATGACGCCATCGCCCAGCTGGTGGCCGACAGCGTGCATTGGCGCGGCCAGCGCGACGAGGTCGGCAGCCGCCGCCGCCTCGCCGCCCTGCAGCACTCGGCGGGACGGATCGAGGCCGCGCTCGCAAGCCTGCAGGATGCCCTCGCCGGCCAGCCGCCGGCCGAGATCGCGGCCCTGATTGCGGGCGACATGGCCGAGATCGTCGATGGCCTCTTTGCGGACCTCGCCGCCGGCCAGCGCAGTGCGACCGAGACCTTGTTGCTCTACCGTCGCTATGCCGAACTCGTCCCGCCCGGACCGGATGGTGACGGCAAGGTCGCCAGCCTCGCCGACGCGCTGGGCGAGCTCGGTCTCGATGCGGCCGTGATCGACATCCTGCGCTCGCGGTTGGCGCAGAGCAACGAGCGCGATGCCGGCCGGGCCGCCCTCGGCTATGCTCTGGCGCGCCATCTTGCGCGCACCGGTGACGGCCGGGCGGCCATGGCAGCGCTCGTCGACAGCACGCCGATCGCCGCGATCGACGAGCCGCTGGCCGCCGCTCGGCGCGAGCTCTTTGCAAGGATCGGCACAAGCGGCGGATCCGCCGGTGCGACGTCGATGGTGGGCGAGGCCGAGGCCCCTCGGGCGGCGCTGCGCGACCGGGCGCGGCAGGCTTTCGATTCAGAGGATTGGGCCGCCGTCTTGGCGACCACGGCCTCGATCGAGGCCGATCTGCCGGAGATGGGCAGGCTCGACCCTGAGGCGAGCGAGATCGTGCTGATGGCGGCAACCGCCGCCCGGCAGCTCGGCGACGATCCGGCGAGCGAGCGGCTCCGCGTCCGCTACGAGGATCGCCTGGCCACGGCCGCCGACAATGCGGTGCTCGGCCTTTTGGCCGGTGCCGCCCGCTTCAGCGGCGAGGCCGCGGAGGTTCTCGGCGAGGCTGCGAGCCATACCCGGGCGATGCGCCGTGCCATCGCCGACATGCCGTCGCTTTGAGCGGCCACGGATCGGCCGGGCTTTGGCGCCGGCGCGATCAGCCGACGAAGCGACCGAGCCGCACCGCCGTCTGGCCGCGCCTCGGGGCCGGTGTGGGCATGACCAGCACGCAGTTGTCGAAGGGTGTCCTGATCGGCTTCGGGCCGTCGGTGGCGATCACCGTGCCGGCGCGGGGCACCACCTCCAGGCCGGTGACCGGCCGGGTGTAGGTGAAGGGCTCGTGCTCCACCTCGATTGCCTTGCTTACCCTGATCAGCTGCTGGGCGCGGGCAGGCCCAGGCGGCAGGAGCGGGCCGAACTGCAGCATCCCGATACACCCTGTCGCCTCGAGGAAGCGCAGGCAGGCGGCATGCGCGACGGCGACGCTGCGCCGACTCCAGTGCCGACCGGCCTCGAGCAGCGCGGCGCGGCCGGGCTTGCGGGGGTCGACGAACGGCTCGGCGTCGATCAGCCGGCGGCCATTGCCGTGCCCGGCATCGGCGACGACGATCGCCGGATAGCGCATCGCCGCCGCCAGGGTCCGGCCCTTGGCTGCCAGGCCGCTGAGCAACAGGGGCCGGCTCTCCGTCTGCATTGAGTGCAGGTCCAAGAGGTGGTCGGCAGACTGGAACAACGGCCAGAGTTCGCGCAGCCGTCGCCGTTCGACCGTGGATGCCGGCGCATCGAGGATCGCCGGATGCCAGAGCCGGTTCATGTCCTCGTCGACGAAGCGGCTGGCGGCCGGGCGCTGCGGGTCGAAGCGGGCGAAGGCCGCAACGTTCGCGAAGGTGAGCCAGAGCGTGCCGCGCTCGGGCCGCACCCGCCGATCGAGCAGCTCGAGCAAGGCGATGGCACCCGAGAATTCATTGCCGTGCATCAGCGCGTTGATCACCACGGTCGGTCCCGGCCGGCCGCTGGTCAGCCGCAGGCTGAAGGGGATCCCGGCATCGCCGCGCGCGAACGGGCCGAGATCGGGCGGCACGATCTCGATCAGCGGTGGTGGCGCGGCTGGCAGGGCCGGGCGGGCGTCGATGCTCACAAAGCCATTCTATAGGCGACAGGCTGCGCGAAGAGCCAGCGAGGATGTGCCGGGACGTGGCAGCCTCGTCCAGCGAATCGCCAAGCCTGCGCTCCCGCTCGGCCCGGAAATTGCACCGCCAGCCATCATCGGCACTGGCCGTGCCGGCCGCAAGCATTACCTCTGGGTTAGTGGCCCGCCCAACTGGAGATCGCGATGCTGGTCGACTGCTCACGGTTTCTCGTCCGCCGCCGAGGCGCAGCGCCGACCCGGCATGGCCGCGCCCGCCTTTCGCCGCGACGCGCGCTCGCAGCCGGGCGTGGCTGGCTCGTCGGTCTCGTCCTTGCGCTTGTCGCCACACTGCCGGTCGGTACCGTGGGCGCGACTCCGCTCGATGCCGTGCTCGGCCTGCGCGCCGAGGTGCCGAGCGATGCCAAAACCGCACGCACGCTCGGTCGAGTCCGACAAGGTTCGGCAGTCGTTATCGACAATGCCGGTCTGGCCCTGACCATCGGCTACCTCGTCCTGGAGGCGAGCGCGGTCAGCCTTTATGATGCCGCCGGTCGGACGATCCCGGCCGATGTCGTGGCCTACGATCATGAGACCGGCTTTGGGCTGGTCCGCGCCCTGGTGCCGCTCGACGTGACACCATTGCCGATTGCCGCCGATCTCGACATCGCCACTGGCGATCCCCTTCTGGTCGTCAGCCGGGCAGGTCCACTCGAAGGAACCCAGGTGACGCTCGCCGATCGCCGCGTCTTCGCCGGCTATTGGGAGTACCTGCTCGATGACGCCCTGTTCACGACCCCGGGGCACGGGCAGTTCGGCGGGGCGGCCCTGATCGACCCCGGCGGCCGACTGGTCGGCATCGGCTCGCTCAGGGTCGGCGATGCCGGAGGCGACGGGCGCGCGACCCCGGGCAACATGTTCGTCCCGGTCGATCTCGTGCCGCCGATCCTCGGCGACATGCTGGCCACGGGCCATGCCGGCCAGGCCAGGCCCTGGCTCGGCATCACCAGCCGCGAGAGCCCGGAAGGTGTGGTGCTGGGCGGCGTTTCCGACGGCGGCCCGGCGGATCGGGCGGGTTTGCGGCCAGGTGACCGCGTGGTCGCGGTGGGCGACGCCGCGGTCGGCAATCTCGAGACGTTCTATCGCTCGGTCTGGGAACTCGGCGATCCCGGCGTCGCGGTGCCGCTCAAGGTCGAGCGCGGCGAGCGTATGCTCGATGTGACGGTCCGCTCGATCGACCGTCGGCAGTGGCTGCGCCTCGACCAGAGCTTCTGACGACTGCTTTGCTCATTAGAACATTTCGCAACTGGCTTATCTTCGATTTGAAACAACTACAGTCGAGACGCAGCTCGATTTACGCGCACGCGGTCGATCGCTAACCACTTGCCCGACATCCAAGCAGTCGGGAGCGAGCAATGGTCGGGAAGCATGACGGTTGTGGAGGCAGCAAGCTGCTCATCGGCACGGTAGGCGTGCTGGTCGTGGCGTGGCAGGGGGTCGCCGTGGCGGAGGTCGACGGCTTTCGTCCCTACGCCGACCAGCTCGTCGATCGCCTGGTGGTCGGCACCGAACAGCTGAGTGCGGCGGTCGAGGCCGGCGATCTCGACGAGGCAAAGCGCTTGTGGATCGCCGCCCGCTACGGCTGGGAGCGCGGCGAGACCTTCTTCGGCGAGTTCTTCCCGGAGCACGACGAGGCCATCGATTTCTGGCCGGACGCCGAGCAGGGCTTCCATGCGATCGAGCCGCTGCTGTTCGTTGCGGGCGACGTCGAGGCGGCGGCACCGCTGATGCGCGAGCTCGAAGCGGCGGTCGACGATCTGGCGGTGGCTTTTGCGGACACCTCGCTCACCCGGCAGGGTCTGCTGAACGGCACCGCGGGCCTCGTCTTCGAAATCGGCTCGGAAAAGGCCGAAGGCGGCGAGTCGCCCTATTCCGATACCTCGCTCACCGACATGCAGAACAACATGGTGGGCATCGAGGCAGCCTACGCGCTCGCCTTCGCCGGCGATCTCGAGGCCGCCGACCGGGCAATGCATCAGGAGGTGACGACATTGCTGATCGCCTTGACCGAGGCGCTCGACGTCGCCGGCATGGCGGATCTCGACCAGCCCGATTTGCTGCGGCTGAGCGAGGCACTGGCGATCGCTCTCCAGGATGCCGCAGGCCCGCTCGGTCTCGAGACGCCGAAGCTCGGCGGCTGAGCTCGTGCCGGTGCGCCACGTTCTCGCCGGGCTGCTGCTTTCGACCCTCGCCGCCGGTCTCGCCGATAAGGCGCACGGGGCCGACGACGCCGCCGGTGCTTCCGGCTTCGAACCCGAAGTGCTGTCCGCTGCAGCCGTGCTGCCGCAAGGCAGCCGGCTCGGCGCGCTGACCCTCGAACAACCGCGCCAGATCCTGACGATGGAACGGCTGGGCGAGGCGCAGAACTACCTCGTAGCGCTGGGCAACATGGCGTTCAGCGCCGCCAATCTCATGGGCGGGGCGGGACGGCAGGCGGGCATCAGCTGTGCCACATGCCACAGCTCGGGCGAGATCAACCGTGCCTTCTTCATCCCCGGGCTCTCCGCACACCCGGGCTCGGTCGACGTCACCCACCAGCTGTTCAACCATCGGGCCGCCGACGGCATCGCCAATCCCCTGGACATCCCGAGCCTGCGCGGTCTCGCGGTCACGGCACCCTATGGCCGCGACGGCCGCTTCGCCTCGCTCAGGGAGTTCACCCGCAACGTCATCTTGGGCGAGTTCGAGGGTGCGGAGCCCTCGCCCCTGATCCTCGATGCACTCGTTGCCTATCAGCTGCAGTTCGAGTTCCTGGAGAACGACCGGCTCGGCCCCGCCGGCCGCCTGACCGACCGGGCCGAGGCCGCTGCTCGCCGCGGCGGGCAGCTTTTCCGCACGCCCTACGCCGGCATGGACGGGATGAGCTGTGCCAGCTGCCATCTGCCCTCGGCCCATTTCACCGACAGCCGGATCCACGACGTCGGCACCGGCAGCAGCTTCGTCACGCCCACTCTGCGCAATGCCAACACGACGCCACCCTATTTCCACGACGGCCGGGCCGCCGACTATGCCGCCGTCGTCGAGCATTTCGATACCACCTTCGCCCTCGGCCTCACCGACGGCGAAACGGCCGATCTCGTCGCCTATCTGGACGCCGTCGGCCACGGCGAGGAGCCGTTCGAGCCGCAGGACCTCGCCTTCGACCTGCGCGAGATCCTGATCTTCGCCGGCACGCTCGAGACCAGCATCGCCGATCGGCAGACTGCCGTCGTCGAGCTTACCGTCGATACCATCAGCCGCGAGCTGCGCGAGGTCCGCGAGCGCTGGCCCGCTGCCGCCGACCGGCCGATCCGGGCCATCCTCGCTGATTGGACGCTCGGCATGCGCCGCATCGCCCTTGCCGCCGGCCGCGGCGACTGGGCCGCAGCGGCAGAGCAGCTGGCCGCCTGGCAGGCAGCGGTCGACGCCGAACGCCCGCTGGTTGCTGCAGCCGAGCCCCGCTCGCTCTACGCGCCCGAGCGCCACGCCCGACATCTGGCGGCCCTGGCCGAGCTCGCTGCCATGGCGGAGGGCGAGCCGGTCTCGCGCTAGAAGCTCGGCCCCCTTATGCTGGCGGCCGCCCAGCAGGGGAGCCGCACCGTGCCATCCGAACCCGCCGTCTACCTCGCCGGCCCGGAGGTCTTCTTCCCGGATGTCGAGGACGTGGCGGCACGGCTGAAAGCGCTCTGCGCCGCGGCCGGCCTCACCGGCCTTTTCCCGACCGATGCCGAACGCCCGACCGGGGACGGCATCTCGACCGCCAGAGCCATCTATCTCGGCAACGTGGCCCTCATCGGCCGCAGCCAGGCCATCATCGCCGACATCAGCCCGTTCCGGGGTGCTGGCATGGACCCCGGCACGGCCTGGGAGATCGGCTACGCCATCGCCCGTGGCCTGCCGGTCTTCGCCTACAGCCACGACCAGAGACCTTATGTCGAGCGGGTCGGTCCCGCCGCTCGAGGGCCGCGCGGGCCGGTCGACGCCGACGGGCTCCTGGTCGAGGATTTCGGCCTCGTCGAGAACCTGATGATCACCGAGAGCGTGGTCGGGGTGGATGCCACGGCAGAAGCCGCGATCGCCCGCTGCGCTACGGCCCTTCGCAAGATTTAGGGGTTCGGCTATATGAGCTTTCAGCAGCAGAGGGCCGACCGCGCCATGGCGACCAACCTCTACGAGACCGACTTCGTGGCCTGGACCAAGGAGCAGGCGGCCGAGCTCCGCCGCCTGCGCGACGCCCGGATCAACACCCGACTCGACCTCGAGCTCTTGGCCGAGGAGGTGGAGGATTTGGGCAGCGAGCAACGCTTTGCCGTGCGGAGCTTCGTCATCCGGGCGATCGAGCACCTCCTGAAGCTCGAGTTCTCGACCGCTACCGAACCGCGGGCGCTCTGGCTCCGGAGCCTGCGCAATGCGCGCCGATCCGCCGAAGACCGAATGACGGGGACGTTGCGGCGTGACCTCGAGGAACGACTGCCGAAGCTCTTCGATAGTGCCCGCGAGGAAGTCGCTTTCGCGCTCGAGCACTATCGGGAGTTCGCAGCACTGGAGCAGCTGCCCTTCGCCAACCCCTACAGCCTCGACCAGATCCTCGACCCCGACTGGCTGCCCCCCGAGCCTCAGGCGCGGGACTGACCGCGGAACGCCCAGCCGGTCATGCGTTTTTCGATCAGGGCGAAGATCGCGTACATGCCGACCCCCATGACCGCCACGGTGATCAATCCGGCGAAGACCAGGGGCACGCGGAAGCTCGACGAGGCCTGGAGCATCAAATAGCCGATGCCGCGATTGCCGGCGATGGTCTCGCTGATCACCGAGCCGACGAAGGCGAGGGTGACCGCCACCTTCAGGCTGGCGAAGAAATAGGGCATGGCGCGCGGCAGGCCGACCTTGAGGAGGATGTCGAGCGGGCGGGCACCGAGCGAGCGCAGCACGTCCCTCAGCTCGGGCTCGAGCGTGGCGATGCCGGTCGCGACATTGACCACGATCGGAAAGAAGCTGATCAGAAAGGCCGTCAAGATCGCGGGCACGGCGCCGATGCCGAACCAGATCACCAGGACCGGGACGATCGCCACCTTGGGGATCGCGTTGAAGCCGACGAGGATCGGGTAGAGGGCGGCATAGGACAGCGCCGAGGCGCCGGTCAGCACGCCGAGCAAGAGGCCGAAGACGACGGCGATGGCGAAGCCCACCATGGTCACCCAGAGCGTGAACCAGGCATTGAACATGATGGCGTAGGAATACTGGAAGAACGCGGCGATGCTGGCCGACGGGGTCGGCAGGATGAACTCCGGCACAGCAAAAAGCCGGCAGCCGAGCTCCCAGACGAGGAAGAGGGCGATGGTCGCGACCCAGGGCGCCAGCTGCAGCTTGGTGGTCTCGCTCAACTGGCTCTCACCTCGCTGATCGCATCGCGAAGCTCGTGCACGATGTCGACGAAACCGTGGTCGAAGGTCTGCTCGAGGGTCCGCGGCCGCGGCAGATCGATCCTCTTGGAGAGCACGATCCGCCCCGGCCGCTTGCTGACGACGTGAACGGTATCAGCGAGATAGACCGATTCCCGCAAGTCGTGGGTGACCAGGATGACGGTGAACTTGCGGTCCATGAAGAGCTGCTGCAGCACCCCCCAGAGCTCCTCGCGGGTGAAGGCATCCAAGGCCGCGAAGGGCTCGTCGAGCAACAAGAGCTCGGGCTCGTGGATCAAGGCGCGGCAGAGATTGGCCCGCTGCTGCATGCCGCCCGAGAGCTGGTAGGGGGCGTGGCTCGCGAACTCGTCGAGGCCCACCGTGCGCAGCAGCTGCATCGCCCGCTCGATGTGCTCCTTCTTCTTCCGCCGGAAGCTCGCCCGATGGTCCTGGCTGACCTCGAGCGGCAGGAGCACGTTGTCGAGCGTCGTCCGCCAGGGCAGCAGCGTCGCGTTCTGAAAGGCGATGCCGATGCCGTGTTGCGGGCCCTTGACCTCGTTGCCGTCGAGGTGGATGCGCCCCCCCGACGGCAATTCGAGGCCGGAGACCATCTTGAGCAGGGTGGACTTGCCGCAGCCCGAAGGCCCGACCAGGGCGACGAACTCGCCCCGCTCGATCGACAGCGAGCAGTCCTGGACCGCGAGCGTGCCGTCCGCCCCGCCATAGCGGAGCGAGACGGCGTCGATGCCGATGAAGCTCAACGGCGGGCTATCCCGTCACCCACCCTCAGGGCAGCTGCCGGAGCTCGGCATCCGGCAGGAAGGCATCCGTCCAGATGTCGTCGACCGTGGGCGGGTTCTGGAGGTTGAGTGCTGTGGCGAGCTGGCTGATCGAATTGGCGAGCCGATCGTGGTCGACGCCGCCGAAGCCGTTGGCGCGGGTGTAGTCGGTGTCGATGTTGATGTCGATGGCGAGGCCCAGCCGCCTGACCTCGAGTTCCTGGTCGATCAAGGGGTCGTATTCGGCGACCATCGCCACCGCCTCCTCGCGGTTCTCGATGATGAACTGCATCGCCTTGGCGACCGCGCGGTTGAAGCCGGCGATCGCCTCGGGGTTGCTCTCGATGAAGTCACCGGACGCGATCACCGCGTTGCCGTAGAAATCCATGCCGTGGTCGGCATAGAGCATGTAGACGATGTCCTCCTCGGCCACGCCCCTGGACTGCAGGTCGAGCATCGAGGAGAAGTAATGGCCGGAGATGACGTCGACCTCGCCCTGGATCAGCATCGCCTCGCGCAAGGGCGGGTCCATGTTGACCCGGGGCACCTGGCTCTCGTCGATGCCGACCTCGGCGGCGAACGCCGGAAAGAGCTTGTAGGAGGCATCGAAGACGGGAGCACCGAGCCGCTTGCCGACCAGATCCTCGGGTGTTTCGATGCCCGAGGACTTGAGCGTGTAGAGGCCGAAGGGGGCGGCGTCATAGACCATGAAGACCGCCTTCACCTCCTGATCCGGATTCTGCACGGTGAACTCGACGAGCGCGTTGATGTCGGCAAAGCCCATCTGGTAGGCGCCGGACGCCACCCGGGTGACGGCACCCGCCGAGCCGCTGCCGCTGTCGATCGTGACCGAAAGCCCCTCCTCGTCGAAATAGCCCAAGGCGTTGGCCGCGATGATCGCCGAGGTCGGGCCCTGATAGGCCCAATCGAGCGTGAAACTGATGCTGGTCTGGGCCAGCGCCGTGCCACCCAAGAGGCCGAAAGCGAGCCCGCTCGCCAGACCCAGCGACATCACGTGGTTGCGCATCTGCATGAAGACGTCATCCCTTGCTGGCCGGCCTCTCGGTCTTGCGGAGAGAAGCGCCGGCGATCGGCGTCGGCGGATTTTCGGCCCGGTTGCCGCTTCTTGCGGCTTGCGCTGCACCAAAGGCGAGAACCCCTGCCCTGACAAGTCCGAAATGCGCTCAGAGCCGCCGCACCAGCCAGCGCCAGAGAAGAGCCGGGACGGTCCAGGCATCGCGCATCGGTGCAGCAGCAGCGAGCGGCCCCAGCCGGGCGAGCTTTTTGGCCTGCCGCGCCGCCAGCTGGCCCGGCAAGAGGGCCGGCAGCACCCGCCGCTCGAACGGCCCGGCCGCAGCAGCCGCCGCCAGATGGCCGCGGGCGCGGGCCAGGATGGCGTCGAACACACGGGCCAGGGCCGCTTCGTTGCGCGCCGCCAGAATGTCCGCGGTGTCGACCGCTTCCCTGGCCAGGAGATCGGCCGGCAGGAGGACCCGACCCTGGGCCTGGTGAAAGCCGATGGCGCGCAGAATGCCGACGAGCGCAAAACCGCTGCCGACCCGGCCGGCTGCCTCGATCGTTCGGGCGTCGCCACCGGCGACCTCGGCGAGGAGCCGGTGCAGGGCACCCGAGGTCGCTGCCGCATAGGCATCGAGCGCCTCGAGATCGTCCGGCTGCAGCTGATCGAGCTCACCCTCGCGGGCATCGATCAGGGCCATGAGCCGTTCCGGCTGCAACTGCCCCGCCCCGAGTGCTGCGACCAGGGGCGGTAGCAGCGGATGCTGTGCCGCACCCTCGCCACGCGCGGCACGCGCCACCGCATCGCGCCACCACTGGTAGCGGATCATCCCCGCCATCGGCTCGTTGACGACCTCGGGTATGCGCGCGAGTTCGGCATTGAAGAGGACGAGGGCGGCGAAGAGGGCCCGATCCTCCGGCCGTGCAAACGCCAGGGCGAGTGTCCGGTCCGGATCGAGCTGGCGCGCTTCGGCGATGAGGTCCAGGGCCATCTCGGGCATCGAGCGCTCTACCCCTTCCTCATGACGTTGCGCGTTCCAGATGGAGCGCCGCGATCGAGCCGGCCCGTGCCGCACCGATCGCCACCGCGGCCCTTCCTTTGCCGGGCCGCAGGGCTTATGTAGCGGCTAGACTCTGACTGTCCGGACGGTACTGCCGTGGTGGATAGGCCGAACAACATAGCAAGGTGAGGAAATCATGACCTTCAAGCTCTCCGATCTGCCCTATGACTACGAGGCGCTCGCCCCCTATATGTCGGCGCAGACCCTGCACCTCCACCACGACAAGCACCACCAGACCTACGTCACCAACCTCAACAACCTGATCGAGGGCACCGATCTCGAGGGCAAGAGCCTGGAAGAGATCGTCAAGGCATCCTTCGGCGATCCGGCCAAGCAGGGCATCTTCAACAATGCCGGCCAGCACTGGAACCACGAGCTCTTCTGGCGGATCATGACGAAGGGCGGCGGCGGCAAGCCGGGCGGCGAGATGGCGCGGCGGATCGACGACGCCTTCGGCAACTACGATACCTTCGCCGAGCAGTTCAAGACCGCGGCCGCCACACAGTTCGGCTCCGGCTGGGCCTGGCTCGCCGTCTCCGGCGACACGCTCAAGGTGGTCAAGACCCCCAACGGCGAGAACCCCTTGGTGCACGGGATGATCCCGATCCTCGGCATCGATGTCTGGGAGCACGCCTATTACCTCGACTACCAGAACCGCCGGCCGGAATACGTCGCCGCCTTCCTCAACAACCTCGTCAACTGGGAAGAGGTCGAAAAGGAGCTGCACAACGCCATCGGCTGACGCCTGCGCAGGCGGCCGGCCGGCCCACCACCCACTGTCACGATGTCTCGACCGACGGGGTCGCAAGCCCACTTGCGGCCCCACCTGTGTGCAAAGGAGAGCGCCACCTTGCGCAAGCTTTCGTCCCTCCAGGGTGCCATCGCACCCCTCGTCCTGGTCGCCTTCCTCGCCGGCTGTGCCGCAACCACCACGGCCGTCTCCAAGCGCAACCTGGACGTCCAGACCAAGATGACCGACACGGTCTTCCTCGAGCCCGTGGCCGCCGACCGGCGCACCGTCTACGTCGACGTGCGCAATACCTCCGACAAGCCCGACTTCGTGGTCGAGCCGGCGATCCGCCGGCAGCTCGAGGCGAGCGGCTACCAGGTCGTCGACGACCCCGACCGGGCGAACTTCATGCTCCAGGCCAACGTCCTGCAGGCCGGCCGCAACAGCCTGACCGCGGCCGAGGCCGCCGGCGAGGGCGGCTTCGGCAGTGCGGTTTCCGGCGCCGCAGTGGGTGCCGGCGCGGGCTATCTCCTTGGCCAGGCCGGCGGCAGCGACGTCGGGCTGACCATCGCCGGCGCCCTGCTCGGTGCCGCCATCGGCACCGTGGCCGACGCCTATGTCCAGGACGTGACCTATACCGTGATCACCGATCTTCGGGTCTCCGAGCGCGCCCGCGGCGAGGTTGTGGTGAGCCAATCCGAGCAGCAGACCCTGGGCCAGGGCTCGGGCGGCAGCGTCACCCAGGCCTCCAGTACCATCACCGACTGGAAGCACTACCAGACCCGGATCGTCGCCACCGCGAACCAGGTGAACGTCGAATGGGACGAAGCCGCCCCCTTCATGGTCGACGGCCTCACCCGCTCGGTCGGCGGGATCTTTTGACGATGCGGGGAGGATGATCCTCCCCGCGCCCCACCGTTGCTTGGCGCCGGAGCTTGTGACGAACACCGGCGCCAAGTCCCGAGGGGGCGCGGGGGAAACCATTTCCCCCGCATCCTGCTCTCGCTAGGCCCCCTCGCCGACGAACGGATTGCTCAGCCGCTCCTGGCCGAAGGTCGAGCCCGGCCCGTGCCCGCAGATGAAGGTGATGTCGTCGCCCAAGGGAAAGAGCTTGGTGCGAATGGCGGTGATCAGGGCGTCGTGATCGCCATACGGGAAATCCGTGCGGCCGATCGAGCCGTTGAACAGCACGTCGCCGACAATGGCGAAGCGCGCCTCCTCGTTGACGAAGACGAGACTGCCGGGGCTGTGGCCCGGACAGTGATAAATGGCGAAATCCTTGCCGGCGATGGTCACCGTCTCGCCCTCGTCGAGCCAGCGGTCCGGGGTGAAAGGCTCGGCTTCGGCGAGGCCGAAGGTTGCCCCGCTCTCGGCCAGTGCCTCGAGGAGAAAGGCATCGGCGGGGTGCGGGCCGACGACCGGCACCGCTGCACCCTGCCGCTCGGCGACGAGCCGGTTCAGAGCCACAACCCCGCCCGCATGGTCGAAATGGCCATGGGTCAGGAGGATCTGCTCGACGGTCAGGCCTTGCGATTCCAGGAACTCGACGATCTGCGGAGCATCACCGCCAGGATCGATGACGGTCGCCCGCTTCGCCTCGTCGTCCCAAAAGACGCTGCAGTTCTGCTGCAAGGGGGTCACCGGGATCACCGTCCCGTTGATCGTGCCCAAACCGGCACCTCCTCCTAAAAAACGATCACGTTGCGCAAGGATTTGCCCCGCCGGACGTCGGCGATCGCGTCGTTGATGGCGGACAAGGGGTAGCGCCCCGAGATCAACTCGTCGAGCCTCAGATCACCGCGCCGATAGAGCGTCTCGAGCCTGGGGATGTCGATATCGATCCGGCTCGAGCCCATCTTCGAGCCCAGCACCCGCTGGCCCAGTGCGGCGAGGCTGCTGGGATCGAGCTCGATGGTGACACCGGTGGCCGGCATGCCGACGATCACCAGGCTGCCGCCCGGGCGCAACAGCCCCACCCCCTGCTCGATCGCGGCCTTGCTGCCGACCGAGACGAAGACGAAATCGGCGCCGCGACCCTGGGTGAGAGCACGCACCGCCTCTAAGGGATCATCGGCCAAGGGATCGACCGCCGCGGTCGCCCCGAAGGCGCGGGCCATCGCCCGCTTCTCGGCCACCAGATCGAGTGCGATGATCGGTGCCGCCCCCACGAGCCGGGCCCCCTGCACCACGTTCAACCCGACCCCGCCGGCACCGATCACGACGACCGACGAGCCCGCCGGCACGGCCGCCGTGTTGCTCACCGCCCCCACCCCGGTGATCACCCCACAGGCGAGCAGCGCCGCCACATCGAACGGCAAATCCTCGCCGATCCTCGCCACCTGCGTCTGATCGACCACCACCCGTTCGGCAAAGGCCGCCGTCCCCATCCCCTGATGCAACGGCAGCCCCGCCGCGTCGGCGAGCGGGCTCCTGTGCGCCAGGGGGAAATCGTGCTCGCATGCGGTCTCCTCGCCCCGGGCACAGTAGTAGCAGTGACCGCAGGCCCGAATCAGCGTCACGACCACATGGTCACCTGGGGCGAAGTCCTCCACCCCTACCCCGCAGGCTCGCACCACCCCGGCCGCCTCGTGCCCGTAGACCGCCGGCAGGACCCCACCCCAGGCCCCCTCGATAAAGTGGATGTCGCTGTGGCAGATCGCACAAGCCGCGAGCTCGACCTCGACCTCCCCGGGCCCCGGTGCCGCGAGCGACACCGCCTCGATCACGAGCGGCTCATTGAACGCCCGACAAACAGCAGCCAGCATGGCGACCACTCTCACGCCCAGGACGCCAACAGCGGCGCCGTCCCACCGTCATAGCGCAGCCGCGGAAGGACGCCAGGGGGTCACACGGGACAAAAGGAAGGAAAGAATCACGGGGAGGCATCGCCGCCCCGCGGGCCCCTCCGGTTTTGGCCCTCGTACGTTGACGGGCCATGCCTCTAGCGAGCGGCTGACGGCTGGCTCACCCTGTCGACTCGAGCTCGCCGGCCAGCGGGAAGTAGCAGGCGGCATGATGCGTCGTCTTCATCTCGAGCGGCGGGAACTGCTCGCGGCAGATCGCCCGGGCGCGCCAGCAGCGGGGGTTGAAGCTGCAGCCCCGCGGCGGGTCGAGCGGCGAGGGCAGCTCGCCCTCGAGCCGGATCCGGTGCTTCTGCCGCTCCGGATCGGCGACCGGCGTCGCCGACAGGAGGGCTGCCGTATAGGGGTGCTCGGGCCGCTCGAAGACGGCCTCGGCGGGCCCGGTCTCGACCGGCCGGCCCAGATACATGACCATCACATCGTCGGCGAAATGGCGGACCACCGAGAGGTCGTGGCTGATGAAGAGGTAGGCGAGCTGGAACTCCTTTTGCAGGTCGATCAGGATGTTGAGCACCTGCGCCTGGATCGAGAGGTCGAGGGCGGAAAGCGGCTCGTCGAGCACCAGGATCTCGGGATTGAGCATCAGTGCCCTGGCCACCGCGATGCGCTGCCGCTGGCCGCCCGAGAACATGTGCGGGTAGCGCTCGTAGTGCTCGGCCCGAAGCCCCACCCGGGCCAGCATGTCGAGCGCCTTGTTGCGCCGCTCGACCGCCCCGGCCCTGGTGTTGATCTTCAAGGGCTCCTCCAGGATGGAACCGACCTTTTGCCGCGGATTGAGCGAGCCATAGGGGTTCTGGAAGACGATCTGGACCTTCTGGCGCAGCTTCCGGTCGGCGGGATCGGCCGGCCGGCCGGCGATCAGTAGGCTGCCGGAGCTCGGCGGCTCGATCATCGTCACGAGGCGAGCCAGGGTCGACTTGCCGCAGCCGGATTCGCCGACCACGGCGAGTGTCCGCCCGGCCTCGAGGCTGAAGCTGACGCCGCTGACCGCATGCAGCTCGCGGGGCTTGCGGAACGGGCCTTGGCTGACGTCGTAGCGGCGGGTGAGGTCTGTGGCCTCGATCACCACGGCACTCATGGCGAGACCGCCATTGCGGCTTCTTCAGGATGGCCGAGGGGCCGGCCTTGGCTCAAGGGGTAGTTGCAGAGCGCCTGGCCGAGTTCGACCCCCTGCCGCTCCACCTCACGGGTACAGCGCTCGGTCGCGAACCGGCAGCGTGGTGAAAAGAGACACCCCGTCGGCCGGTCGCCGGGCCCTGGAACGACCCCCGGGATCGACGGTAGCTTGCCGTGCCGGGTGGCGCGCTCGGGCAGGGCCGCAAGCAGGGCCGACGTATAGGGGTGGTGCGGGTCGAAGAACAGCTCGCGCACCGGCTGCTCCTCGACCTTCTGCCCGGCATACTGCACCTGCACCCGTTCCGCCGTCTCGGCGACGACACCCATGTCGTGGGTGATCAGGACCAGCCCCATGTCGTGCTGGCGCTGCAGATCGACCAGGAGATCGAGGATCTGCGCCTGGATGGTGACATCGAGTGCAGTCGTCGGCTCGTCGGCGATGAGCAGCTTGGGCCTGCAGGAGAGCGCCATGGCGATCATCACCCGCTGGTTCATGCCGCCCGAGAGCTGGTGCGGGAACTGGCTGAGCCGGTCGGCCGGGGCAGGGATGCCGACCTGGTCCAGAAGCTCGATGCTGCGCGCCCGGCGCGCCTTGCGGTCGAGCCCGAGATGCAGGCGCAGCGCCTCGCCGAGCTGAAAGCCGACCGTGAAGCAGGGATTGAGGCTCGACATCGGCTCCTGGAAGATCATCGCGATATCCTTGCCGATGATCCGCCGCCGCTCGCGCGGGCCGATATGGAGGATATCCCGACCGTCGAACAGCAAGGCCCCGGCGGTCACCGTGGCGTTGTCCGGCAGGAGGCCCATGACCGCGAGCATCGCCACCGACTTGCCGGAGCCGGACTCGCCGACGATCGCCAGGATCTCACCCTTGTCACAGGTGAGCGAGACGGTATCGACGGCGCGAAACGGACCTGTGGATGTCGGGAACTCGACGGTGAGGTCACGAACCTCGAGCAGCGCCATCGGCTCACCCCCGCTTCAGCTTCGGGTCGAGCGCATCGCGCAGCCCGTCGCCGACGAGGTTGATGCCGAGCACCGTGACCAGGATGGCGATGCCCGGGAAGGTGACCACCCAGGGGGCGCGCAGGATGAACTCGCGCGCCTCGGCGAGCATCGTCCCCCATTCCGGGGTCGGCGGCTGTGCGCCCATGCCGAGAAAGCCGAGGGCGGCTGCATCCAGGATCGCGTTGGAGAAGGAGAGCGTCGCCTGGACGATCAGTGGGCCGAGGCAATTGGGCAGGATGGTGACGAACATCAACCGCAGCCTGCCGGCCCCGGAGACCCGGGCTGCGGTCACATATTCCCGGTTGCGCTCGCTCATCACCGAGGCCCGAGTAAGGCGGACGAAATGCGGCTGCAGGATGAGTGCTATGGCGATCATCGCGTTCATCAGCCCGGGCCCGAGGATGGCAACCAGCACGAGCGCCAGGAGCAGCGACGGGAAGGCCAGGATGACGTCCATGACGCGGACGATGGCGGTATCGACCCAACCGCCGACGAAGCCCGCGATCAGGCCGATCATCACGCCGACCGAGGAGGCGATGGTCACGACCACGAGGCCGATGAAGAGCGAGAAGCGCGCCCCGTAGATCAGCCGCGAGAGGATATCGCGCCCGACCGCATCGGTGCCGAGCGGATAGGTGAGCGAGCCGCCCTCCATCCAGAAAGGTGGCACCAGAAGAGCACCCCGGTTCTGCAGGATCGGATCGTGCGGGGCGAGCACAGGAGCCAGGATCGCGATCGCAATGGTCGCGAGAAAGACGTAGAGGCCGATCACCGCGCCCCGATTGCGGCTGAAATAATACCAGAACTCGGCGAGCATCGCCCGCCGCATCGCCCAGGCATCGACCGGCAGCCGCTCGGTCGGGGCACTTGCGGCCCGTTCCTCTGCCGCTTGTTCTTGCGCCATGCTGCTCCCTCTGCCAGCTTCCGTCAGTGGCGGATGCGCGGGTTGACCAGCCCGTAGAGCAGGTCGACCAGAAGATTGACCAGCATGATCACGGCCGCGATCAGCATAAGCCCGCCCTGCACCACGGCGTAGTCACGCTTGAAGACGGAATCGACCATCCACTTGCCGATCCCGGGCCAGGAGAAGATGGTCTCGGTCAAAATCGCCCCCGCCAGGAGCACGCCGACCTGCAGGCCGATGGTCGTGATCACCGGAATCAGCGCGTTCCGGAGCGCATGCAGGCCGATCACGCGCCTCGGCGGCAGGCCCTTCGCCCGAGCCGTGCGGACATAGTCCTCGCCCAGGACTTCGAGCATGGCCGAGCGGGTCTGCCGGGCGATCACGGCAAGCGGGATGGTGGCGAGCACGATGGTCGGCAGGACGAGGTGGCTGAGTGCCGAGCGAAACGCCCCCGCCTGGCCCGAGAGCAGGCTGTCGATCAGCATGAAGCCGGTAACCGACGGGAAATAGTAGAGCAGCGAGATCCGGCCCGAGACCGGCGTCCATTGCAGCGTGCCGGAGAAGAGGATGATGAGCAAAAGCCCCCACCAGAAGATCGGCATCGAGTAGCCGACCAGCGCCACGCCCATGAACCCCTGATCCAGCCACGAGCCGCGCTTGACCGCGGCCAGCACGCCGATGCCCACACCGACCACCGTCGCCAGGATGATGGCGCAAAGGGAAAGCTCGATGGTCGCCGGAAAGAGCGTCATGAACTCCTCGAGCACCGGCCGCTTGG
>DAIRDJ010000048.1:0-27041 GCA_036796215.1 Geminicoccaceae bacterium | reverse complement strand
GCGGCGTCCTTGCCCAGCATCTGCTGGTTCTTGTTGATGACGTCCTTGAGAATCTTGTTGAGTGCCGTGCCCATGTGCAGGTGGCCGTTGGCATAGGGCGGGCCGTCGTGCAGGATGAAGGGCGGGCGTCCGGTGGCCGCGGCGCGCAGGCGGGCGTAGAGATCGAGACCTTCCCAGCGGGCGAGCCATTCGGGCTCGCGCTGCGGCAGGTTCGCCTTCATGCCGAAGCCGGTCCTCGGCAGAAAGACGGTATCGCGGTAGTCCTGCGTCATCAGTAGGCTGTCCGGTCGTCAGGAGAGAACGAGGCCGTGCACGCGGCGGGCGGCGAGGCAGTCGCGGGCGATCTGGGCCTTGAGCGCGTCGATCCCGGCAAAGGTGGTCTCGCCACGCAACCGCTCAAGGAAGGCGACATCCAGACGCTGGCCGTAAAGGTCGAGCTGGACGTCGAAAAGATGCACCTCGAGCAGCACTTTATCGCCTCCGAATGTGGGGCGGCGACCAAGATTCGCAACGCCCGGGTACCAGACCAGCCCATCGGCCGTCCGCCGCCCGGCGCGAACGGCATAAACGCCGGTCTCCGGCAGGGCGTAGCGGTCGGTGGCCGGCACCAGATTGGCCGTCGGAAAGCCGATCGCGCGACCGCGCTGATCGCAGCGGTGAACCAGGCCCGAATAGATGTAGGGATAGCCCAGGAGCCGATTGGCGGTGCCGATATCGCCCTCGCCCAGTGCTGCCCGGATGCGGGTCGAGGAGCAGGGGGCGTCGCCGTCGAGGAGCGGCGGCACGGCGGCGTAGGCGAAGCCGTGGCGGCAGCCGGCTTCGGCGAGCAGGCTCGCATCACCCAGTCGCTTGTGGCCGAACCGGAAGCTCTCGCCCGAGGTGAGCGCCGAAATGGCGAGGCGCCGCACCAGGATCTCCTCGACGAACGCATCGGCCGGCATGGCCATCAGCGCCCGGTCGAAGCGCAAGAGAAAGAGATGCGCACAGCCGAGCTCGCGCAACAGCTCGATCTTGCGGCACATCGGGGTCAGGCGCTTGGGTGCCGTCGCCGGGTTGACGACCTCCTTGGGGTGCGGCTCGAAGGTGAGCACGGCCAAAGGCTGCCCGCCGACGGCCAGTCGACGCGCCGCCTCGATCACCGCCCGGTGGCCACGATGCACGCCATCGAAATTGCCGATGGCGACCGCGCAACCATTGGCTGCAGGCGGCAGCTGGCGCAAATCCCTGTGCACGTTCATGGAGCGCCTTGTTCCACGAGGCGGTCACTGCTGTAAAGAGGACCCGGTGGCCCCGATCGTCGCCAATATCGAGTACCGCGAGACCGGCGTGATCCTCGAGGTCCGACCGCGCATCGACACCAACAACGTGGTGGCCCTCGAGATCGCCCAAGAGGTCAGCCGGGTCGAGCAGCCCGGACGCGAGCGCCGCGATGAGAACCCGACCATCGTCCAGCGCCGCATCTCGAGCACGGTCAACGTGACCAGCGGCCAGCCGGTGGTGCTGGGCGGGCTGATCCAGGACAGCACACTGCAATCGTCCGAGAAGGTGCCGGTGCTCGGCGACATTCCGGTCCTCGGCAATCTCTTTCGCAGCCAGAGCGACCAGAGCGTGCGCACCGAGCTCATCGTGTTCATCACCCCACGCGTCATTCGCAATGCCGAGGATGCACGGGACATCAGCGAGGAGCTGCGTTCGCGGATGCGCGCCGCACAATCCGCGGCGGCAACACGGACGATACCGCCACCAGCGCCGCCCCTGCAGCCGGCGCCCGCAGCACCCCCACCGCCACCGGCCGCGGCCCCGCGGTCGTTGACCCCGAGCAGTGCGGAGGCGGCGGAGGCGGAAGCCGTTGTAGTCGTTACCGACGTGGCGACGCCGGCACCGGCAACAACCTGGCTCGGCGGCATGCGCTTCGCGCCGGCAACGGCCGTGATCGCACCACCGGCCGAGTCGGACGACGCCGCCGGCCTCGCCTTTCCGACCCTGGCAGCACCGGCTGCAGCCCTATTGACGGTGATCGGCTGGTGGCTGTTGCTGCTCGCCCTGATCGACGCCGAGCACGGCCGCCTGCCAGATGTCCTGACCCTGCCGCTCGCGGCCACGGGTGTCGCCGCCGCCACGCTCTTGCCTCTGCCCGGCCTGGTCGCGCCTTGCGCGAGCGGTCTCGGGGCCGTGACCGGCTTTCTTCTCTTCGTCGCGGTCGACCGGCTCTACCGCGCCTGGCGCGGCCGGGTCGGCCTCGGTCGCGGCGATGCCAAGCTCTTGGCGGCACTCGGTGCCTGGCTCAGGCTCGAGGGGCTGGCGCCGCTCATCCTGCTCGCCGCCGTCGCTGCCATCGGCTTGGCTCTCCTGCGTGGCCAGCGCCGCGGCGACGATGCGCTTGCCTTCGGCCCGTGGCTGGCCCTCGCGGGTTTCGGCCTTTTCTGGTGGCAGCTCCTGGCCGCGGGCTAAGCGCCGCTGCGCGCGTGGATCTCCTTCAGGAACGGCCGCATGGCGAAGAGATCGTAGCCGGCGCGCGCGGCGGCCTCGATCAGCCGGTCGGGCTCCTCCCTCGCCGCACTCACCATGGCCCAGAGATAACAGGAGCGCGTGCCGGACCGGCAATAGGCGACGAACGGCCCTGGATGGGACTCGACCGCGGTCTTCATCTCGGCGATGTGATCGGGAAAAATGCCGCCCGAGACGACCGGCACGTGGACATAGGCCATGCCGTGCGCCTCGGCCGCTTCTCGCGCCTCGGCATCGCTGAGCTGGCCCGGCGCCTCGCCGTCCGGGCGGTTGTTGATGATTGTCCTGATGCCCATGGCCGCCGCCTCGGCGAAATCGTCGGGCTCCAGCTGCGGCGCCACGTAGAAGCACTCGGCGACCTTGCGGAAAGTGGTCATCACACCTCGTCCTGATTACGTGCCAGAACGATAGCAGAGGGCAGAGGCCCCCGCCACCGCCCACCGCCGCCGCTCGGCCACGCGCCACGCCGCATGGCATGTTCTGTCGCGTTGACACGCGGTGGCCCCCATCTACTATCCGGAGCGTCAATTTCGCAGTGCAACATACGGGCGGCCGCCGCGACAGGCGGTCCGCCCGGCGGAGCAAGCATGGCAAGCACGACCAGCAAGACGGTGGCATCCCGGCCCCTCTCCCCGCACCTGCAGATCTATCGCTGGTATCTCACCATGGCGACCTCGATCCTGCACCGCGTCACGGGCTCGGCGCTGGCCGCGGGGCTCCTGCTCTTCACCTGGTGGCTAACCGCCCTCGCCCGTGGCCCCGAGAGCTTCGCCGTGGTCCAGGCCGTGATGCACAACGTGCTGGGCTGGCTCGTGCTCTTCGCCTTCACCGCCGCGCTCTTCTTCCACGCGGCCAACGGCGTCCGACACCTGTTCTGGGACGCCGGCTTCGGCTTCGACAAGGCGGCGGCGCGGCAGAGCGGGATCGTGACCCTCGCCGCTGCCGCTGGCCTGACCGTCGTCTTCTGGCTCCTCGTCTTCCTCATCGCCTGACCGGGAAAAACCCATGCAATCCGCTATCGGTAAGGTCCGCGCCCGGGGCTCCGCCAAGTCCGGCCTCGGCCACTGGAAGGCCCAGCGGGTCACGGCGATCGCCAACCTCCTGCTCGTCCTCTGGTTCGTCGTCACTGCGATCGGCATGGCCGGAGCGGACCACGCCGCGTGGTCCGCTTGGTTCCAGTCGCAGGTCAATGCGAGCCTGATGATCCTGTTGATCCTCTCCACCTTCTACCACGCAAAGCTGGGTGTGCAGGTGGTGATCGAGGACTATGTGATTGCCGAGGGGGTCAAGGTTGCGAGCCTTTTGGCCGTGACCTTCGCAGCGGCGGTGCTGGCGACGCTCTGCATCGTCTCCGTTCTCACCCTCGCCACTGGAGGCTGACCCGATGGCTCCGGCCTATCCGATCATAGAGCACACCTTCGATGCGATCGTCGTCGGCGCCGGGGGCTCGGGCCTCAGGGCCGCCGTCGGGATGGTCGAGGCCGGCCTCTCGGTCGCCTGCATCTCGAAGGTCTACCCGACCCGGAGCCACACCGTGGCGGCCCAGGGCGGGATCAACGCGGCCCTCGGCAACATGAACGAGGACAGCTGGAAGTTCCACATGTACGACACCGTCAAGGGCTCCGACTGGCTCGGCGACCAGGACGCGATCGAGTACATGACCAAGAACGCGCCGGCCGCGGTCTACGAGCTCGAGCATTATGGCGTGCCGTTCTCCCGCACCGACGACGGCAAGATCTACCAGCGCGCCTTCGGCGGCCAGTCGACCGAGTTCGGCAAGGGCCAGGCTTATCGCACCTGTGCCGCCGCCGATCGCACCGGCCACGTCATCCTGCACACGCTCTTTCAGCAGGCGTTGAAGAACAAGGTGCAGTTCTTCAACGAGTATTTCGCCCTCGATCTCCTCATGGGCGAGGAAGGCGAGTGCCTCGGCATTCTCGCCATGTGCATCGAGGACGGCTCGCTGCATCGCTTTCGGGCGCACCAGACCTGCCTCGCGACAGGCGGCTACGGGCGGGTCTATTTCTCCTGCACCTCGGCGCATACCTGCACCGGCGACGGCAATGCGATGGTGCTCCGGGCCGGCCTGGCGCTCCAGGACATGGAGTTCGTCCAGTTCCATCCGACCGGCGTCTACGGCGCCGGCTGCCTGATCACCGAAGGCGCCAGGGGCGAAGGCGGCTATCTGACCAATGCCGAGGGCGAGCGCTTCATGGAGCGCTATGCCCCCTCCGCCAAGGACCTGGCCTCGCGCGACGTGGTAAGCCGGGCGATGACCATCGAGATCAACGAGGGTCGGGGCGTGGGGCCGAACAAGGACCATATCCACCTGCATCTCGAGCATCTGGACGCGGCCCTCCTGCACAAGCGGCTGCCCGGCATCTCCGAGACGGCCAAGATCTTCGCCGGGGTCGATGTCACCAAGCAGCCGATCCCGGTGGTGCCAACCTGCCACTACAACATGGGTGGCATTCCGACCAACCACCTGACCGAGGTGGTGCGGCTGAAGGACGGCCAGCACGACACTGTGGTCCCGGGGCTGATGGCCGTGGGCGAAGCGGCCTGCGCCTCGGTGCACGGCGCCAACCGCCTGGGCGGCAACTCGCTCATCGATCTCGTCGTCTTCGGCCGGGCCGCCGCGCACCGGGCCGCCGAGACCATCCAGCAGGGCAGCGCCCACAAGCCTCTGCCCAGTGATGCGGGTGAAGCCTGCCTCGCCCGTCTCGATGCGCTCCGCCATGCCAACGGCAGCGAGAATACCGGGGCGATCCGTGATCGCATGCAGCGGGCGATGCAGAAGCATGCCACCGTCTTCCGCGACGGGCCGTTGCTCGAGCAGGGAATCACGGCGATCGGCGAGGTCGGCTCGGCGATGCCGGAGATCAAGATCAGCGACCGCTCGATGGTCTGGAACAGCGATCTCGTCGAGGCGCTGGAATTGCAGAACCTGATGGCCCAGGCCGCTGCCACCGTGCACTCGGCCGCCTACCGCACCGAGAGCCGCGGGGCGCATGCCCGCGAGGACTATCCGGAGCGCGACGACGAGAACTGGATGAAGCATACCCTGGTCTGGGTCGACGACATCTACGAGGTCACGCTCGAGCCCCGGCCGGTGCACTACTTCACCCTCTCGAACGAAGTCGAGGTCATCCCGCCCGCCAAGCGCGTCTACTGAGCGCTGGCATGGCACCAAGCGAGCTTCAGGAACCCCGATGGTCCAACTAGCGCTGCCAAAGAACTCCGTCGTCAAGACCGGCAAAACCCATGCGGCACCCGCCGGTGCCAAGCGGGTAAGGGCCTTCAAGATCTACCGCTACGAGCCCGAGGACGAGGGCAATCCCAGGGTCGACACCTTCAATGTCGATCTCGACGATTGCGGTCCCATGGTGCTCGACGCGCTGATCAAGATCAAATCCGAGGTCGACAGCACGCTCACCTTCCGTCGCTCCTGCCGCGAGGGGATCTGCGGCTCGTGCTCGATGAACATCGACGGCCAGAACACACTCGCCTGCACCAAGGCGATCGACGACGTCAAAGGTCCGGTCGCCGTCTACCCCCTGCCCCACATGGCGGTGATCAAAGACCTGGTGGTCGATTTCAACCAGTTCTGGGCGCAGTACGAATCGATCGAGCCCTGGCTCAAGACCTACACCACCGACCCGGCCGGGGAGCGGCTGCAGTCGGTCGAGGACCGGGAGGAACTCGACGGCCTCTACGAATGCATCCTCTGCGCCTGCTGCTCGACCTCGTGCCCGTCCTACTGGTGGAACGGCGACAAATATCTGGGTCCGGCGGTGCTGCTCCAGGCCTATCGCTGGATCGCCGACAGCCGCGACGAGGCGACCGCCGAGCGGCTCGAGGACCTCGAGGATCCATTCAAGCTCTACCGCTGCCACACCATCATGAACTGCACCAACACTTGCCCCAAGGGCCTCAACCCGGCCAAGGCCATCGCCGAGATCAAGAAACTTATAGTTGAGCGCCATCTCTGACTTTCACTTTTTCGCGTCTAGGCGCATATGTTAATGCTTGTTAACGTGTGTTCATAAAATGAGGCGTAAGCCCACACACGCAGGTCCGATCTCAAGAAAGGGGGCGTTTACGCCCCCTTTTTTTTCGTGGCACCATCCCGTCGGAACCATCCGGGGTCCTCCCCCACAAGACAGCTGACGAGCGCCATGGGCACCGGACCGCCGGGGAGCGAGGCCCCGTTCGCCGACCTCCGCCTCGTCCCTGGAGATCGGTGATTCCTGGCAGCGATGGCCATGCCCATTGGGCCGAGCGCGCTCGTCGGGGCACGCTCGTCTACCATGCGCTGCCGCTCGAGGCCTTGCACCTTTTCATCCTTCCTCGTTCTGGCGGCGCAGCGCGGCCATCGGGATAGTCGCGGCAGCCTGTTGGGAAGATTCTTAGGCTTTCCCACTATTCTGCACTCTGTGGACATAGACTGCGAAGGGTGTTCCGTGTCACGATCATGCAAACGGAGCCTCCTCGCTGCGATGTTGCATCGTCAAAGCGGTGGCGCCACGCCGTCGACTGCTCGACCGAGGGGGCCCGCCTGGTGCAGCGCGGGCGGGCTGCTGGCCGATCGCCGGGGAGCGGTGGCCATGATCTTCGCTCTGCTCCTGATGCCGCTCGTCGGCGCGGCCGCGCTCGCCGTCGACTGGAGCATGGCCCTGCAGGCCGAGGGGCGGGCGCAGCGGGCGCTTGACGCGGCTGGGCTGGCTGCCGCAGTCGCCGCAGAAGGCCGCGATCCGGCCGTCGAGGCACGCACCTACTTCGATGCCAATCTCGGCAATCGAGCCGATGCATTCGTCGTCAAGCGCTTCGCTCTGATCACCGATCCGGCAACCGGCGAAAGCCGGCTGAGCGTGAGCGGTGAAATACCGACCTACTTCCTGCGGGCGCTCGGTCGCAACTCGATCGACGTCGAAGTCAAGAGCGTGATCGCGTTGGACGAGCCGCAGACCGAGATCGCGTTAGTGCTCGACGTCACCGGCTCCATGGCCGCTGAAGGCAGAATCGACGCCATGAAGCTGGCGGCCAAGGAACTCGTCGACATCCTCTTCGCGGGCAGACCCGTCGCGGACAACCTGCACATCGGGCTGGTACCCTATGTCGCCACCGTCAATATCGGCGCGCACCGCACGAGTTGGCTCAGGCCCGACGACGACGTTCGGAGGTCGAGCGCTTATCGCGATCTCTGGCGCGGCTGCGTCATGGCGCGCGCCGACGATCATGACCAGACCGACGCGCCGCCATCGGTCGCGGCCTTCAACAGCTACCACTGGCCGGAGAACCACACGCACGTCAATAGATGGCCGGCGGTCGTCGAAACGTTCGATACGGCCAGGCGCAGAGAGAACAAGGGGCCCAACCTCGGCTGCCCGAATGCGATAGCCTCGCTGCGCTCCAGCCGCGCTGCCATCGACAGCGCGATCGACGCGCTCTACCTCGACACGGATTACAGCGGCACACTCGGCAATATCGGCCTCGTCTGGGGATGGCGCGTGGTATCGCCGCTCTGGCGCGGACTCTGGGGCGATCCGACGCCCGCCGCCCATCCGCTGTCCCATGACCCGCGAACGACGAAGAAGATCAACGTGCTGCTGACAGACGGCAACAACACCGTCACCGAGAACATCACCCTCGATGCCAGCGGCGCGTTGCGCACCGATGGGTCGGGCAACTTCCTCCGCATCCCCGACATGAATGCCTATGAGGACTACACGCTGCTCGGCGCAACGAACCTGACCACTGCCCTCGCCGAGGTCAACAACCGCCTGGCACAGACCTGCGAGAGCATGAAGCGTCAGGGTATCGAGATCTTCTCGATCACCTTCGGCACCACCGTCGATCCGACCACCCGTCAACTCTACGAAGATCATGCAACCAGCGCGCGGCACTATTCCCATTCGCCGTCGAACGCCAGCTTGCGGCTGGCGTTCTCAGGCATCGCGGATCAGATCAATCGGCTGCGCATCGCGCGATGACCGCCCGCATGGCCAGCTTGGCCCACGATCGGCGCGGCAGCTTTGCCAGCGAATTCGCCATGGTGATGCCCTTCCTCGCGGCCCTGGTGATCGGCATGCTCGAGGTCTTTCTCGTCATGTTCACGCAAGGTGCGCTGCAATCGGCGGTCGGGGGCGCAGCTCGGCTCGGCACCACCGGGCAACAAGAGGGCGACCGCCGGCAGGCCATCTTGGCGCAGATCGAGGAGCGGACCTTCGGCCTGATCGACACAAGCATGGCAGAGATCGATGTGCTCGTCTATCCGCGCTTTGCGGACATCGGTCAGCCGGAGCCCTTCACAGACCTGAACGGCAACGGCCAATGGGACCCGGGCGAGCCCTTCTCGGATATCAACGGCAACGGTGTGCACGACGATGACATGGGTGTGGCCGGACTCGGCGGGCCGGAGGACATCGTGCTCTACCGGCTGCGCTACTCGAGCAACATGGTCAGCGGCATCTTTCGCCCGATCTTCGGTGAGGTTCACTAACGAGCCGCCGTGGCTGTTCGCAATGAGCCCTTTTGAACACCGATCGCGACCGGGCTCGCTGACGCTCGGGCAGGACCGGCGCGGCGTGGCGGCGCTCGAGCTGGCGCTGATCCTGCCTTTGCTCATCGGCCTGATGGTCGGTGTCGCCGAGATCTGGCGCTATGTGATGCTGGATGCGCGGTTGGATCAGGCAGCAACGCTCAGCGCCGACCTCGCGACGCGCAATCCGACGCTGGACTTGGCCCAGGTCGACGACATCTTCATCGCGCTCGGCCAGTTGATCGAGCCCTTCTCGCTCGGCGCCGACGGCGTAGTTGTGCTCAGCGGCGTCGGCGTCGTTTCCGGCGAGCGGCCGCGCGTCCTCTGGCAGCGACGCGGCGCCGGCAGTGGCAACGCCGAGGCCGCAGCGTCGGTCGGCCAGACCGTGGACCTGCCGGCCAACGTGCAGCTGGCCGATGGACAGGTCCTGGTGATGGCCGAGGTCTTCTATGCCTACGAGCCGGTCTCGGGGAAATTCCTGCCGCAGCGGACCATCGTCCGGCGCGCGTTCATGCGGCCCCGCGCCGGCGAGCTCCATACCCTGCAGCAATAGCCATACCCTTCGACAATAGGCATGTTCCCTGGTCGGGAGCTCGCGACACCGGGCCGCCTCTTTCTTGTTCAGGCCGCAAGGTCGGTGGCCATTGATGGCTCTGGCACAGGCGAGCATTCTGGCGGCGCCAGTGGCTCAGGCGGCCCGAGCTCGGCCGAAATCGTCTGATGGAGGTCACGCCCGAGCAGCTTTCTGCTGCTGACCGACCAGGACACCACGGGTGCCCCGAAGACCACCTCGATCACACAGCCGTCATCGTGCAGCATCGCCCAGAGATGCGGCACGAGCTCGTCGTCGCCGAACCAGGCGTAGCGGTGACAATTGGCCGCCGTGATCGGTGTGCCGCAGCGCAGCCGCCGATAGGCGAGTGTGACCGGCTGGACGCCGATCGGCCGATCGAGAACCCAGGGCTCGGCGACGCTCAGAAGCGAGGCCTTGAGCGGCAGCACCCCGAGCCCATTCGTGCTCGTCCCTTCGGCAAAGAGGATGAAGCTCTCGCCGGCACGCAGCCGGGCGGCCAGCGTGTTGCGCTGGACGAGCGCATCGCGCCGGCGCCGGCGGATGAAGAACGTGCCGGCCGCCCGACCGATGGCGCCAAAGAGCGGCCAGCCGGCCACCTCGGCCTTGGCGATGAAGGTGGCATCGGTGCGCGCGGCGAGCAGCACGACGTCGAGATAGGAGACGTGGTTGCTGACCAGGAGTGTGGCACACGCCTGCATCGGCTCGCCCCGGTAGTGCACCTCGAGCCCGAGCAGCCGCAGGCAGAATCGGGACCAGAGCTTGCGGATCGGCTGGCTCGCCGGCCGGCCGACGAGGCCGGCCAGGGCAAACAGCGGCAGCAATGTCAGCGTGACGAGAAGAAACGCCATGGCGCGCGCGATCGCGCGCCCGCGCCGCCGGGCCGTGCGAAAGGTCGCAGCCGCGATCTGCCGCTCAGGCAGCGGCAGCATGATCGGCTGCGCCGGTCGCGAGATGACGGAGATAGCGATCCTTGATCCGCTCGGTCGGCAGGACGAGGCAGACATCGACCGTGTTGAATTGCCGATCGACCACCGCCCCGTCACCGATCAGCCCGCCCATCCGCAAATACGCCTTCAACAGCGGCGGCAACCGGCGCTTGGCGCGTTCGAGCGCGATCGGCGTGAAGCTGTCCGCCGGTGGCAGCGGGATGTGCCGGGCCGCAACGGCGCGGGGCCGCAACGCTTCAGGTGCCAGGTGCCGGGATCCGAGATAGGCGAGTGCTGGCCGGTGCCCGTCGAGGTCGGTGCCCGGCAGGCTGGCGCAGCCGAGCATCAGGTCCAGCCCGTGCTGCTCGAGATAGCGGGCCACACCGCGCCAGAGCAGCTGCATCACCGAGCCGTTGCGGTAGTCGGGATGGACGCATGAGCGGCCGAGCTCGACCACCTGCGGCAGCCGGCCCGCGAAAACGCCAAGATCGTACTCGCCGGCCGAGTAGAAGCCGCCCTGGGCCGCCGCGACCGAGCCCCGCAGCAGTCGGTAGCAGCCGACCACGCCGGGGTCGCCCGAAACCGCGCGCGTCCTGTCGATCACCACGAGATGATCGGCCACGGCGTCGAAGGCATCCGCGTCGCGCCCGGCAGCCCGGGTCAGCGCGCAGGCCGTGGCCCCCAGCTCCTCGTAGAACACCCGGTAACGCAGCGCTTGCGCCGCAGCGACCAGCAGGGGATCCTGGCCAAGCTGCAGCTCCAGATCGGTCGCCGAGCACCTGACGTTCATGCCCACTCCAGGCAAGGTGAAATCTACCAAAGGTTGAGATCATCGCCTGTCGAACGGTATGGGCGGAAAGCGACAAGCCGGCGATCCTCGCGTGACAGTTGATGGACAGCGTGCACGAGACCGCCGGGTGTGGCGCCTGGGCCGCACCCCGGCAGATCAGGGGGAAAGCGACGGATGCGACTGAGCAACGGCCTCAGGCAGCGGGCACTCGACGGCAATCCGATCGGCGTCGGGCTGATCGGCTGCGGCAAGTTCGCGACCATGTTCCTGGCACAGGCCGCCCGCACGCCCGGCATCGCCATCCGCAGCATCGCCGATCTCAACCCGCAAGCCGCGCGCCGGAAGGTCGAAGTGTCGACAGCGCTCGATTCCGACAGCATCCGCTTCGTCGACACAGCCGCGAGCCTGATCGCCGACGATGCGGTGGAGCTCGTCATCGAGGCGACGGGCGACCCAGTGCAGGGCACCGTGCACGCCGCAGCCGCGATCGAGGCGCGCCGGCATGTGCTCATGGTCAATGTCGAGGCCGACGTGCTCTGCGGCCCGGCGCTGGCCAAGCGGGCCCGGCACCGCGACGTCGTCTACTCGATGGCCTATGGCGACCAGCCAGCACTCATCGTCGAGCTCGTCGATTGGGCGCACGCCTCGGGCCTCGAGATCGTCGCGGCCGGCAAGGGCACCAAGCACCAGTGGTCCTACCGGTTCTCGACCCCGGATACCGTCTGGGATCATTACGGCCTCTCGCCCGAGCGGGCGAAGGCTGCCGGGATGAACCCCAAGATGTTCAATTCCTTCCTCGACGGCACCAAGTCCGCGATCGAGATGGCGGCGATCGCCAACGCCACCGATCTCGAGGTTGCCGCCGACGGCCTCGCCTTCCCGCCCGCCGCCACCCACGAGCTGCCCGCGGTCCTGGCTGCCCGGGCCGCGGCGGCGGGGATGACGGGAACGCCGATGGTCGAGACGGTCTCCTGCCTCGATGCCGAGGGCAAGCCCGTGCCCGACGATCTGCGCTGGGGGGTCTATGTCGTCTTCAAGGCCTCCTCCGACTACGTCGCCGGCTGCTTTCGCGACTACGGCCTCGCCACCGACCCGACGGGCCAGTATGCCGCCCTTTGGCGTCCCTATCACCTGATCGGCCTCGAGCTCGGCATCTCGGTCGCCGACATGGCGCTCAGGGGCGAGCCCACGGGTGCGCCCTGGCACTGGGCCGGCGATGTGGCGGCCGCCGCCAAGCGTGGTCTCGCCTCGGGCGAGCTGCTCGATGGCGAGGGCGGCCATACCGTCTACGGTCGGCTCGTACCCGCGGCCCGGGCGGCCGCCGACGGGCTCCTGCCCATCGGCCTCGCTCATGGCGTCCGGCTCAAGCGCCCGGTTGCGGCGGATGCCATGCTGCGCCTGGACGATGTCGACCTCGACCGGAGCACCCTCGCCTTCGAGCTGCGCAGCCAGATTCTTAAGGAAGCGACGGCCGGCGCCTGACGGTCGTACCCGAAGATCGGCCGAGCCTCTTGCTCCCGGGGCCTCGACAGTGCTTGATTAAGGGCAGGCGGGTGCTTGGCACAGGCGTCCTTGTGGAGCGCCAGAGGGCGGGTCGAGCGCCAGACGGAGGGATGCCGGGCAACATGTTGGGACCGCAGCGATCGGATCTCATCCACCCCCTGGTCATCAGGCGGGCGGGGCCAGTGGACGCCGCGGCCATCGCGCGGGTCTATGTCGACAGCTGGCGCGAGGCCTATCGGGGCCAGCTGCCCGAAAGCTACCTCGCCAAGCTCGACTATGCCGGCTTCGAGCGCCACTGGCGGCAGACCTTCGCCGCCCGCGGCTGGGCCTTCATCGCGGCCGAGGGCGACCAGGTCATCGGCATCGCGAGCGGCGGTCGGGCGCGCCGGCAGAACCTCGCGAGCGGCGAGATCTACGTGCTCTACGTCCTCGCCGAGCAGCACGGCCGCGGCATCGGCCGGGCGCTTTTCGATGCGTGCCATTTCGAGCTCGCCAAGCGCGGGCACGCGGGCACGCTGGTCTGGGTCCTGGCCTCCAATCCGGCGCGCCACTTCTACGAGCATCTGGGCGGCAAGCGGGTGGCCGAGAACACGCTGTCCATCGGCGGCACCCGGGTGCGCGAAATCGGCTATCTCTGGCGCGACTAGCGACGACGGTCGCGCGGTTTGGCACGGCGGCTTAACCAAGCTTTAGGATTCGGCTGCTAGACTTGCGGTGATATCGATCATCGCGAATGGCCGCAGCATGCCCGACCGGTTCACCCTGCTCATCATCGAGGACAGCCCCGCCGAGCGGGCACTGGTCGAAGCCGAGCTCGCCGACTTTCCGGGCGTGCACCGTTGCTGTGCGGAGAGCCTGAGCGACGCCCAGCGACAGATCGACGAGCTCGCCCCCGATGTCGTGCTGCTCGATCTGCAGCTGCCGGACGCGCACGGCCTCGACGGCATCGCCCGACTGCAGCGGCGCCATCCGGAGCTGCCCATCGTGGTGCACTCGGGCTTCGGCGCCGACGACCTCTTGGTCGCCCGCGAGGCGGTCGGCCTCGGTGCCCAGGACTTCGTCGGCAAGGGCCGGCTGACCGGCGGGCTTCTCTATCGCACGCTGGAGCTCGCGCGGGCGCGCAAGCAGCGGCAGCTGGCGGAACTCGGTGCGGTGCTCCGCGATCCGCTGACCGGCCTGCCCCGCCTGCCGCTCTTGGCGGAGCGACTGCAGCGGAGCCTCGCGCGACGCCAGCGCAATGGCGGCCATCTAGCCCTTCTCCACCTCGACGTCGACGGCTACGCAGCACTCGAGGAAAGCAGCGGGCGCGACGAGGCCGAGCGGGTGCTCGTCGAGATCGCCAAGGCGCTCGTCGGCGAGATGCGCCAGACCGACATCCTGGCCCGGCTCGAGGGGGCTGCCTTTCTTTGTGTCGTCGACGGCATGAAGCATCCGAGCGATGCCTATGTCGTGGCCCGCAAGCTCTTGGCGGCGATGCGCCAGCACAGTTTCGAGCCTGCCCCGCCGGTGCCGCTGCGGCTCAGCATCGGGGTGGCGCCCTGGCCGGCACAGGCGAGCGATCTCGCAACTGAGAAGGCACGCGCCGAAGCCGCCATGTACGAGGCCCGCCGGCAAGGCGGCGACCGCTACGCCTCGGCCGTCGAGCTCCTCGCCGCCGAATAGGCCGCCCGAACAAGCGGGCCGAGTGACGAGCACGGCTGCCCCGGGCCGACAACGCGAGGCACGTTCCCGCTCGAGACCGAGCCGTGCAAGAGCAAGTCCGGACAGCCGGCCCCGCAGCGTCGACCTTCGCTGCAACGGTCAAGGGAGTGCGCTCAGTCGTGGGGTTCCCGGCCATGCTTCGATCCATCCTCGCAGGCATTGCCTGCGCCGTCGTTCCGCTGCTGGCCATGGCCGATGACGGTCCATTCCCGACCTTGCCGCTGAGCTTCACCGGCACCCTGCCCGCCGCTTCTGGCCCCGGCATCGACTGGCAGCTGGACCTTCTCGCGGATGGCAGCTTTCAACTGCGGCGGGTCCATCGCGAGCGCGAGCCGGACAACGCCTTGGACAGCATCGGCCGCTGGATCGTGGGCTCGGATGGGCGGAGCCTGCTCCTCGTCGGCGATCCCGACGACGCCGTCGCCTTGGCCATCGAGAGCGCCGAACGGCTGCAGCTGCTCGACCAGGACGCGCGGCCGATCGACTCCGACCTTCCCTACCATCTCGACCGGGCGGACGTGCCGCTGCTCGAGCCCGAGCTCGAGCTTCAGGGCATGTACCAGTACATGGCCGATGCGGCCCTCTTCACCGAATGCCTGATCGGCCGGCGACTGCCGGTGGCCTTCGTCGCGGACAATGTGGCCCTCGAGCGGGCCTATCTGGACCTCCTGCAGAGCAGCGGCCGGGAGCCCGGCAACCAGGTCCTGGCCAACCTTCTGGGCCGGATCGCCATGCTGCCGCCGATGGAGGGCGACGGCCTCGTGCCCCAGCTCGAACCGTTGCGGTTCATCGCCCTTGAGCCCGATTCGACCTGCGCCGAGCCCTTCACCCAGGCGCCGCTGCGCGGCCCCGAATGGCAGCTTTTCAGCCTCGGCGACGCGCCGATCGAGCTCGTGGCGGACCAACGCCCCCCGAACCTCGTCCTGTTGCCGGAGGAACTGCGGATGGCGGGCTTCGGCGGCTGCAACCGACTGCTCGGCGGCTTTGCCGTTTTCGGCGATCAGCTCCGCTTCAGCCAGACCGCCAGCACCATGATGGCCTGCCCCGCCGGCATGGAGCTCGAGCAGGCCCTCTTGCAGGTCCTGGATGAGACCGATCGCTACCGCGTGCTCGGCCGCCATCTCGACCTCTACGCCAGCGACGGCACCCCGCTTGCCCGCTTCGTCGCCGGCGAGCGTCACGAATAGCCCCACTGCAGCGCTGCTCCTGGCGTCCGTCCAACGACGCCGGCGCTCCAACGCCGTCTCTCCTCGGCGCAGCAGCCGGAGCCCAAAAACCACGCTGCCCGGCCTGTTCAGACGCAGAAGACGCGCGCACTCGATTCTCGGGGGCATTCGCCCGAGCGATCGCTCACTCGAATCCAGGTGCCGGCTTGCTCAGTAGATGAGGCCGAGCTCCAGTTGCGCCTCCTCGGTCATCATCGAGGGGTGCCACATCGGATCCCAGACGATCTTGACCTCGCAGGCCTTCACGCCCTCGACCGCTTCGACCTTGTGCTGGACCTCCATCGGCAGCGATTCGGCAACCGGGCAGTTGGGCGAGGTCAGCGTCATGTCGACGGTCACCGCATTGTCGTCGTGGACGTCGATCTTATAGATCAGGCCCAACTCGTAGATGTTGACCGGAATCTCGGGGTCGTAGATCGAGCTGAGTTGGGCCACGATCGCATCGCCCAACTTCTCGACCTCGGCCCGCCGCTCGGGCGAGACCACGTCAGCCGCCGCCGTCTCGCCGTTGCCGTTCGGGGCCGCCCCGTTGCCGGCCGGCCGATCGTCGGCCGCGAGAAACGCCGCAGCCCGATCCAGTCCGTTTTCCTCGGCCATCTCTCCCACCCTCATTGAAACATCCCGGCCACCCGATGCAGGCTCCGGGTCAAGGCGTCGATATCGTCCGTCGTGTTGTAGACCCCGAAGGACGCGCGGGCACTGGCCGGAAGGCCGAAGCGCTCGTGCAGCGGCATGGCGCAATGGTGGCCGGTGCGAATGGCGATGCCGTCGAGATCCAGCATCATGCCGATGTCCTGCGGATGGGCGCCCTCGAGCGTGAAGGTCAACACGCTGGCCTTGTCGCGAGCCGTGCCGATCAGTTGCAGCCCCGGCACCTGCTGGATGGCACGGGTACCGTAGGCCAAGAGGTCGGCCTCGTGGCTAGCGATGGCCTCGATGCCGATGCCCTCGACGAAGTCGATGGCGGCCCCGAGCGCGATAATGCCGGCGATGTCGGGGGTGCCGGCCTCGAACTTGAAGGGGATCTCGTTCCAGGTGGTGCCCTTGAAGCTCACCCGCTCGATCATGTCGCCACCGCCCTGGTAGGGTGGCATGGCGTCGAGATGATGCGCCTTGCCCCAGAGCACACCCACACCCGAGGGGCCGTAGAGCTTGTGGGCCGAAAACGCGATGAAGTCGGCATCGAGCGCCTGGACGTCGACCGGCAAATGCTGGACGGCCTGGGCCGCGTCGATCAGCACCGGGATGCCGCGTGCCTTCGCCATGCCGACGATCTCGGCCACCGGGTTGACGGTGCCCAAGACGTTCGAGACCCAGACCACAGCGATCATCCGGGTCCTCGGGGTGAGCAGCCGCTCGAACGCGTCGAGATCGAGCTCGCCCGCATCGGTCACCGGTGCCGGGACCACGCGCGCGCCCTTGGCATCGGCAATCATCTGCCAGGGCACGATATTGGCGTGATGCTCCATCTCGGTGACCAGGATCTCGTCGCCGGGCGCGAGGTCGGGTGCCGCAAAGCACTGCGCCACGATGTTGATGGCTTCCGTGGCATTGCGGGTGAAGACGATCTCGCGCCAGTCGCGCGCCTTGATGAAGCGCTGAACCTTGCGCCGCGCCTCGTCATGAAGGGCCGAAGCGCGCTGGCTCAGATCATAGATGCCGCGATGGATATTGGCGTAGTCGGCCTCGTAGACGTGACGCAGCGTGTCGATCACCGCCTTCGGCTTCTGCGTCGAGGCGGCACTGTCGAGATAGACGAGTGGGCGGCCCTGCATCTCGGTCGCCAGGATCGGGAACTCGGCCCGGATCGCCCGGACGTCGAGCGCCGGGGCTGCCGTTTGCGTCTCGAGGGTGGCGGCGGCGCTCACAACATGTCCGTCAGGTTGGCACCGCCCGGGGTGCGGGCGACGAGCCGCTCCTGCGCCAGCTTCATGACCGCGGGATCGGTAAAGCGCTCGAGCACCTCGGCGGCGAAGGCATAGGTCAGGAGACTTTCGGCCTCGGCCTTGGAGAGGCCGCGACTGCGGAGATAGAAGAGGGCCAGGGGATCGAGCTCGCCGCAGGTCGCCCCGTGGCTGCACTTGACGTCGTCGGCATAGATCTCGAGCTCGGGCTTGCTGGAGATCTCGGCGTCGTCGGAGAGCAGCATGTTGCTGTTCTGCTGAAACGCATTAGTTCGCTGCGCATCCTGGTATACGAAGATCTTGCCGGCGAAGGTGGCCTTCGCCTTGCCGAGGGCGAGGCCCTTGTAGAACTGGTCCGAATGGCCGTCGGGCTGTTCGTGATGGACGCGAATGACGTTGTCGAGGTGCTCGGCGTCGACCGGCATGTAGACACCATTGAGCTGCGCCTCGATGAAGCTGCCCTGCAGGTGCATGTCGGTCTCGTTGCGGACGAGATCGCCGCCGAGGGTTGCCACGGTCTGCTTGAGCTCGCCACGCTCGCCGATGCGAATGCGGCTGAGGCCGACGAAGGTTGTGCCGGCGGCCCCCAGCTGCAGCCGGTCATGGGCGAGCCTGGCCTCGGCACCGATCGCGTAGTCGGCGACCAGATTGGTCAAACAATGGCCGTCCCGGACACCGACATGGCTCTCGATCAGATGCGCCTTGGCACCCCGGCCGAGCTCGACGACAATGCGCGGGTGGGTCATCACCGCGCTCGCCTCGCCCACGGTGAGGAAGAGAAGCTGGATCGGCCGCTCCATGTTCACGCCGTCGGCGATCTGGATCCAGGCACCCGACTGCAGGAAGGCGGCATTCAGATCGGCAAAGCTGTGTGGGCCCGTGCTGTCGACCGCCCGATCCTCGCCGAGTGCCGCCAGCACCGTCTCGGGCGCCTCGCGCAGCATGGCATCGAGCCCCTTGATCACCACGCCCTCGGGCAGGCCGCCGACGTGGCTGAGCTCGTTCGCCAGATGGCCGTTGACGAAGATCAGCCGCCGGGCGAGCGGCCCGCCCGCGAAATAGCGGTGGACGTCGTCGAGCTTGACCTCCGGCCGGTGGGCGAGACCCATCGCCACATTCGCCGTCTTGACGATGTTGGTGTATTTCCAATGCTCGACCCGCTGGGTCGGCAATCCCGTGGCGTTGAACCGGGCGAAGCGGGCCTGTCGCCACGCGTCGAGCGCTGCGATATTGCTGCCGGGCAGCTTCTTCCGGACGGTCTCGAAGAGGTCGGCGAAGGCCGGCACCGGTGTGGTGTGGCGCGACTTGGGCTGGCGGGCGATCGCGGTCATGGCTCCACTCCCCGCCTCACGCCGCCTCGCCGAGCAGGCCCTCGTAACCCTGCTCCTCGAGCTCGAGCGCGAGCTCCTTGCCACCCGACTTCCTGATCACCCCGTCGGCCATGACATGCACATGGTCGGGGACGACATAGTCGAGCAGCCGCTGGTAGTGGGTGATGACGATCATCGCCCGGTCGGGCGTGCGGAGCGCGTTGACGCCGTCCGAGACGGTCCTCAGCGCGTCGATGTCGAGCCCGCTGTCGGTCTCGTCCAGAATGCAGAGCCGGGGCTCGAGCATCGCCATCTGCAGGATCTCGTTGCGCTTCTTCTCGCCGCCCGAGAACCCGGCATTGATGTCGCGCTTGAGGAACTCCGGGCGAATGCCGATCTCCTCGGCTGTGGCCTTGAGCTTCTTCATGAAATCGGCCGCACTCATCTCGGCCTCGCCGCGTGCCTTCTTCAGCGCGTTCAAGGCCTGGCGGAGGAAGTAGCTGTTCGCGACGCCAGGGATCTCGACCGGATACTGCATGGCAAGGAAGATGCCGGCAGCGGCCCGCTCCTCGGGCTCCATCTCCAGCAGGTCTTCCCCCTCGAAGGTGACCGAACCGCCGGTGACCTCGTAGCCGTCGCGGCCGGCGAGCACGTAGGATAGCGTGCTCTTGCCGGAGCCATTGGGCCCCATGATAGCATGCACCTCACCCGGCTTCACCTCCAGCGAGAAGTGCTTGATGATCGGCTTCTCCTCGCCCCCGATGGACACGCTCAGGTCCTTAATCGTCAACATCCAAACATCCTCGAAAACGCTTCCTGGTCAAACGGTTGGCAACGAGACCTCAGCCGACGCTGCCCTCGAGCGAGATGCCGAGCAGCTTCCTCGCCTCGACCGCGAACTCCATCGGCAGCTCGTTCATCACCTCGCGGCAGAAGCCGTTGACGACGAGGGCAACCGCGTCCTCCTCGGAGATGCCGCGACTGCGGCAGTAGAAGAGCTGGTCGTCGCTGATCTTGCTGGTCGTCGCCTCGTGCTCGGCCTTGGCCGTGCGGTTCTTGATCTCGATATAGGGGACCGTGTGCGCACCGCACCTGTCACCGATCAGCATCGAGTCGCACTGCGTGTGGTTCCTCGCCCCCTCGGCCCCTTTCAGCATTCGCACGAGGCCGCGATAGGTCTGATCCGCCTTGCCGGCCGAGATGCCCTTGCTGACGATCCGCGAGCGGGTGCGCTTGCCGATGTGGATCATCTTGGTGCCGGTATCGGCCTGCTGGGCGTTGTTGGTCACCGCGACCGAATAGAACTCGCCGACCGAGTCGTCACCCTGCAGGACGCAGGACGGATACTTCCAGGTGATCGCCGAGCCGGTCTCGACCTGGGTCCAGGAGATCTTCGAGCGCTTGCCGCGACAGGCGCCGCGCTTGGTCACGAAGTTGTAGATGCCGCCCTTGCCCTCGGCGTCGCCCGGATACCAGTTCTGCACGGTCGAGTACTTGATCTCGGCGTCGTCCATGGTGATCAGCTCGACCACGGCGGCATGCAGCTGGTTCTCGTCGCGCTGCGGTGCGGTGCAGCCCTCGAGGTAGGAGACGTAGGACCCCTCCTCGGCGATGATCAGCGTCCGCTCGAACTGGCCCGTGTTCATCTCGTTGATGCGGAAATAGGTGGAGAGCTCCATCGGGCAGCGCACACCCTTCGGCACGTAGACGAAGCTGCCGTCGGTGAACACCGCCGAGTTCAAGGCCGCGAAGTAGTTGTCGCCCTGCGGAATCACTGTACCCAGATACTTCTTTACGAGCTCAGGATGGTTTTGCAGCGCGTCCGAGAACGAACCGAAAATGATGCCGAGCTCTTCGAGCTTAGCGCGAAAGGTGGTGGCGACGGAAACACTGTCCCAGACGTAGTCGACTGCGACGCCGGAGAGGATTTCCTGCTCCTTGATCGGGATCCCGAGCTTGTTGTAGGTCTCGCGAATATCGGGATCGATATCGTCCAGGCTTTTCGGCCGCTCCTTGATCTTGGGCGCCGCGTAAAAATAGATCTCTTGATAGTCGATCGGCGGGTAGCCGACCTTCTGCCAGTTCGGCTCCTCCATGGTCAGCCAACGGCGATAGGCCTCGAGCCGCCACTCGGTCATCCACTCGGGCTCGTTCTTCTTCGCCGAGATGAGCCGCACGATGTCCTCGTTCAGGCCCTTGGGGGCCATGTCCGACTCGATCGCGGTCGAGAAGCCGTATTTGTAGGCCTTCGCCGTGTAGTCCTGGACTGTCTCGAGTGCCGTTGCCATGTCGCCTAGTGCTCCATTGTCGTCTTCACGAGCCGCCGGGGCAGCCGTTCGTCGTCAAACGCCGGCCGCCACCCGAGGTTCGTCGCCGACCCGCCCGAACGCCGCCGGGATGGCACTTGCCATTTCGGCCAGCGTCACCTCCTCAAGGGCATCGCGGATCGCGCTGTTGATCCGTTCCCAGTTGGTACGTGCCGGGCACAAGGACTCGATCACGCAGTCGCCGGCGCCACCATCGACACAGTCGGTGACGGCAATGGGCCCGTCCAGGGCCTCGATGATCTGCGCCACCGTGATCGATCGCGCCGCCCGGGCCAACTCATAGCCGCCCTTGACCCCGCGCTGCGAGCGCAACAGCCCGTCCCTGGTCAGCGCCTTGAGGATCTTCTGCGCCATCGGCTGCGGCACGCGGGTCGCCTGCGCAATCTCCTGCGCACTCGCCTGCTTGCCGCCCGGCCGTGCCAAATGCGTCATGATGACGATGCCGTAGTCGGCGAGCTTGCTGAGCCTGATCACGCGCGCTCCAATCGCGGTGTCGGACAACGCCGCGCGATGCCCGACCAGAACTAGGACCAATTCGGTCCGTATTCGGCAATGTGCCGTTTCTGTGTCGTGTGTCAAGCGGTGCCCCGGCGTTTTTCGCAGCACCGCTGAAGGCTCCGGCACGTTAACCGGCGCTTAACCCGCGCAGCCTATGACCGTCGACAGATCGTTCGAACAACCCGGATCTGCCGATGCTCAGCCGCCCCGCCGCTTCCCGCCAGCCGCCGATGTGGCTGCAGCATCTGCGCTCCCCGATCCGGCCGGATCTCGCGATCGTCCCGCTGGTCGGATCGGCAAGCCGGCGGGCGGCGGGGCTCTGGGCCCCGCGCTCTGCACCTCTCGTGGCTCAACGCTTTGAGCACCTCGTCGTCTTCCTGCCCGTGCCGATCCTGCCGATGGTCGGCAGCCTGCAGGATCTCTTCATGCTCGGCGCTCTTTTGCTCGTGGTTACCGCACTGGAAGCGGTCCTCCGGCCCGATGCGCAGCCGCTCGACCAGCGGCAGGGCCTTGCTGTGGCGGCGGCCGCCTGGCTGGTGGCCGGCCTCGCGCTCGGCACCGCCGCCGCCTTGACCCTGGCCCTCTTCAGTCTCTTGCGGCTGGTCGAGAACCGTGCGCCCGCAAGCAACTGGCCGCTGCGTGCGGCACTGTCCGCGCTTGCTTGCGTCGTCCTGCTCGACCTTGCCCTGGTCACCCTCGGCCTCGAGCGCAGCAGTCTCTGGTTGGCCTTGGCGGCCGCGATCGGGCTCGCCGCGGCAGCCGGCCGGCGGCTCGCCGACCGCGTGCCCACCCCCGGACTCTCCGGGCTCGAGGCTGCCGCCTGGTCCGCCTCGAGGCGCGTCCGGCTGGAGACGCTGTTGCTCGCCGCCTCGGTGCTCATCCTGGGACTCTACGGAGCGCTCCTGGCGCACGAGGCGGCGCTCGAAGAACTTGCAGGGACCGGCCGATTTCTCGCTCTGCCAATGCTCGCCGCTGCCCTCGGCCGCCTCGTGTGGCTGGCGCTGGAGACCCGGTCCCCTGGGATCGATCTGGCGGCGGCCGTCCTGCTCGCCGCCTGGGTCCTCGCCAGCCTGGCGCTCGGCGGTTCGTGACCAGCGCACGGCGCACTTGCCGATCCACCGCCCGTCGGGCTACCTCGACGCCCGAACGGCGGAAGGTGAGCCATGCAAAAGGCGCTATCGGACATCCGGGTCCTCGACCTCACCCGCATCCTGGCGGGCCCCACCTGCACCCAGCTGCTGGGGGATCTGGGCGCCGACATCCTCAAGATCGAAAAGCCGGGGGCGGGCGACGACACGCGCAAATGGGGCCCGCCTTATCTCGCCGGCAAGGACGGCGAGCCGACCCACGAGAGCGCCTACTACCTCGCCTCGAACCGCAACAAGCGCTCGGTCGCGATCGACATCGCCGCCGCCGAGGGGCAAAAGCTGGTGCGCGACCTGCTCGCCCGCTGCGACGTCTTGGTGCAGAACTTCAAGGCTGGCGACCTTGCCCGCTACGGCCTCGACTATGACAGCCTGAAGAGCGACTTCCCGGGCCTCGTCTACTGCTCGATCTCGGGCTTCGGCCAGACCGGCCCCTACAAGGACCGCGCCGGCTACGACTTTCTGGCCCAGGGCTATGGCGGCATCATGAGCATCACAGGATCCCCGGACGGCGAACCGATGAAGGTCGGGGTCGGGATTGCCGACATCATGTGCGGGATGTATGCGGCGAGCGCCATCCTGGCGGCCCTGCACCACCAGCGGCGAACCAGCGAGGGCCAGCATGTCGACCTCGCCTTGCTCGACACCCAGGTCGCGTGGCTTGCCAACGAGGGGACCAACTACCTGCTCTCGGGCAAGGTGCCGAAACGGCTCGGCAACGAGCACCCCAACATCGTCCCCTACAAGCTCTTCGAGACCAGGGACGGCCCGGTGGTGCTGGCTGCCGGCAACGACGCGCAGTTCCAGCGGTTCTGCGGCTTTGCCGGCCTGGCCGAGCTCGCCCAGGACCCGCGCTTTTGCACCAATTCGCTGCGGATCGCCAACCGCGACGCCCTCTACGCCATCCTGGTATCCGCCTTTCGGACCAAGACCAAGGCCGAGTGGGTCGACGGGCTCACCGCCCTGGGCGTGCCCTGCGGCCCGGTCAACAATGTCGCCGAGGTGTTCGAGGACGAGCAGATCAAGCATCGCGAGATGCGCATCGACTTGCCCCACCCGCTCGCCGCCGACGGCACGGTGCCGCTGCTCGGCAACCCGATCAAGCTGTCCGAAACACCGGTGCGCTACGACAAGCCACCCCCCTATCTCGGCCAGCACACCGACGAGGTCCTGGAAAGCCTCCTGGCCCTCGATGCGACCGAGCGCGCCCGGCTACGCGAGGCCGGCATCATCGGCTGACCGAAAGCGGCCGACCGACAGCAACCAAAGGACCAGCCGAGGCGAAACGATGCTCGCTTGGCTGGGTCGGTCAGAAAGTCGCGACGCGGGCGCTCGTCGGCGCCACACCCTCCTCGGCTGCCGCATCGATCGCCTCAGCCCTAGGGACGAGGTTCTCGGCGAGGCCGCCAGCGCTCGCCTCGCCACCGCCATCGTTCCAAGCCGGAAAGGCTGGTTTGGCTCAGGAGGCAGCGGTCGCGCGGTACGCTGGTGCAGGATCGACCGTGGACCGCCACGGACGTGGCGGAGGCGCACCCCCCGTCTGGCGAAGGCGAGCCCGAGACCCATCTCGCGGAGGTGACGGCGGCGCGTGGAACGGGGGCTCTTGCCGGACGATCGCAGGATCGGGGCTATCCTGACGCCGACGGTGCGGCTCGCCGCGGCTGGCTTGGTCGCCACGGCGATTGCCTTCGGCCCGGCGCGCATGGGTTTCGGCTGGTTCCTGCCCGATTTCCGCGACGCGTTCGCGCTGTCGACGTCACTCGCCGGCCTGGTCGCGAGCGGCGGTTTCCTCGCCTTCCTCCTTAAACTGCCGATTGCGGCGTGGCTCGGCGCCCGGGTCGGCCAACGCGCACCCGTCATGGCAGGGACGCTCTCGGCCATGGCGGGCTTCGCGGTGGTGGCGACCGCCTCGGACAGCGCAGCACTCGCGGCGGGCATAGCACTGGCCGGGGTGAGCGCCGGTTTCTGCTGGGCGCCCTTCAACGATGCCGTGGCGCGCGTCGTGCCCGAGGGCCCGCGCTCGGGCGCAGTGTCCGCCGTCGCGACGGGCACGACCGCTGGCGTGACCGCGGCAGCCACGTTCGCTCTCGTTGTGAGCGCCGGCGCCCGCGACTGGCGCATGGCCTGGAGCGCCTTCGCCCCCGCGGGCCTGGTTGCGGCATTCGCCGTTGCGATCGGCGTGCCCCTGTACGCGGCGAAGCACCTGCGAGCCTCGACGCTTCGACGTTCTTGTGTCGCGAAACGATGCCGCTCTACGGCACCGCACTTGTCTTCAGAGCAGCGAACGCCGTCCACCTGTCCTTTGCCGCCGGCCGTGTCGCGGCCGCGGGCGGCCTTGCCGGGCTGCCGGACAAGGCGGCGCCGGCGGTGATCTTTCTCGGGCATGGCATCCGCGACCTCGTCGGGCTTTCGACCGCGCGGCTGGAGGCCCGCTTCGGCCTTGCAGCACTGACCGTCGTGTCGCAGTGCCCCGGTATCAACTCTACCGTTGCCCCCAAACCGGGCCGTCGAGCATCCGCCGAAATGAAGAGAAAGCCGTGCAGCACCGGGTGGCCGGCGTCGGTTGCCATGGCCTTCATGCCGATGTCGACGGTGAGCCGATCGGGCTGATTGGCGCCGACCGCCCGGCCGCGGACGCGAAGCGCGGCTTCGCGCCAGGGCCGTCCGTCGGCGATCAGTGCTGCGCGGCCGTATTGTACGTCGAGAAAGGGATAGGACAGCTGGATGCAACTCGCGGTGAACGGCGACCCGTCGGTGTCGACCAGCAGCGCGCCCATGGTGCGGACGCTACGGCGAAGTCTTGGCGCAATGGCGGTTGGGAACGGTGGAGGACCTTGGATCTGGGCGGCCGCTCCGCCGTGACGAAAACGCCGACGGCGAGACCGTCGGCGCATGATCGCTTGTCAGATGCCTCGAGACAGCGAGATGTCCCCAGACGCCCGGCACCCTACCACTCGCTATCGTCCTCGAATGCCCCGGTGTCGAACTCGGGCTCCTCTGCCGCGGGCGCTTCGGCGGCCTCTGCATCGCCCGCGAACACTCCCGCGACGGCATTCGCGAGCAGCATGCCACCCGCCACGCCCATGGCGGTCTGCGCCGCGCCCGCGAGGAACCTGCCTTGCGCGCCCTGCCCAATCGGCGTCGCCGCCGGTGCCGGTCGGCGCGCGGGCGCACCGCCGCCGAACAGGCCCGACAGGAAACCGCCGCCCTGTGTCGCACCCTGCTGTGCTTCGCTCAGTTCAGCCTCGAGCTGCTCGATCCGCGCCTGGGCAGCATTGAGGACTTGTTCCTGCACCACAACGGTCTGCGCCATGTAATAGGGTGCTCCTGGCTGCCGCGCGATGGCGTCGGCAATGTACCGCTCGGCCTCGGCATCGCGGGCTGGCACCTGACGCTCGACCTGTGCGAGCTTGTCGAACAGGCCGGTGATCGCCTGTCGGTCGCTGTTGTCCATCGGTGTTTTCTCCGTCTCTCCTATTCAGCCCCAGCAAACGCAGTCCACCTTTACCTGGCACTGCCGGAAAAAGTTGCCACATAAGTATGTCCGACGCGCGCCGCGAGGAGGGAACGGGAGTAGTCCGCGCCAATCCTCACCAGAATTTAATCTGCCGAGCCGTTCGAACGTCGGCGCAGCCCGATGCCAAGGACCTGCTCTTCGTCCAGCATCAGCCTCATGCATTCGGCAGCGCATGCGCGATGCGCGGTGACACCTACGATCTGCTGCGCGAGGTCGCCAGCGACGGCCAACGGCTCGTCTGGCCGGCGGCAGGGAAGCTGCCGTCGATGCGCTGCCGGGGCCATCGGCACAGCACTCAGGAGTGATCCCTCGCCCGCCAGCGCCAAAGCCGACAGCCGCCGATCACTGTGGTCGCGAGCATCACCACGCCGGACACGGCCGGCTTTCGCCAGAGCCGGGGGCAGATCGCCGCCGACGCGGCCCGGGTGATCGAGCGAGCCAGGCGGAACCTCTAAATTGCCAGATCACCAAAAAAGAGCGCCGGCGCTCTCGAGGAGCAGCCGGCGCAAGTCGCGCAGGGCGGACGAGGGAAAGGCTCGGGCTCAGTCGCAGACGTCCGACTTGCCGATGG
>DAIRDJ010000047.1:0-27114 GCA_036796215.1 Geminicoccaceae bacterium | reverse complement strand
CCGTCGCCCTGGCAGGCCTCGCAGCGGCCGCCCTTGACGTTGAACGAGAAGCGGCCGGGCTTGTAGCCCCGGGCCTTGGCCTCCGGCAGGCCGGCGAACCAGTCGCGGATCGGCCCGAAGGCGCCGGTGTAGGTGGCCGGGTTGGAACGCGGGGTGCGGCCGATCGGCGACTGGTCGATGTCGACCACCTTGTCGACGTATTCGAGCCCGCTGATGCTCTCGTGCTCGCCCACGATGTGCCGGCCCCAGGTCAGCCGCTTGGCCAGCGCCGGGTAGAGCGTGTCGACGACCAGCGACGACTTGCCGGAGCCCGAGACGCCGGTGACGCAGACGAAGCAGCCGAGCGGGAAGCGGGCGTCGACCCCCTGCAGGTTGTTGGCCCGCGCCCCTTTCAGCTCCAGCCAGCGCTCGCCCTTCGGACGGCGACGCTGCGCGGGCAGCGGCACCTGCCGGTGGCCCGCAAGGTATTGCCCGGTCAGGCTCTCGGACGAGGCCTCGACCTCGGCCGGGGTGCCTTGCGCCACGACCATGCCGCCGTGCACGCCGGCCCCCGGGCCCATGTCGATCAGGTGGTCGGCGGCGCGGATGGCGTCCTCGTCGTGCTCGACGACGATCACCGTGTTGCCGAGGTCGCGCAGCCGGACGAGGGTCGCGAGCAGCCGGTCGTTGTCGCGCTGGTGCAGGCCGATCGAGGGCTCGTCGAGGACGTAGAGGACACCGGTGAGACCGGAGCCAATTTGCGAGGCGAGGCGGATGCGCTGGCTCTCGCCGCCCGAGAGCGTGCCGGAATCGCGGTTCAGCGTCAGGTAGGAGAGGCCGACATTGTTGAGGAAGCCGAGGCGTTCGCGGATCTCCTTGAGGATCCGTTCGGCGATTGTCGCCTGCTTGGCGTCGAGCCGGCCGGCGAGAGCCTCGAACCAGTCGGCGGCCTGCTTGATGGAGAATTCGCTCACCTCGCCGATATGCCGGTCGCCGACCCGGACCGAGAGGGCTTCGGGCTTGAGCCGGTAGCCGTTGCAGGCGGCGCAAGGCGCGTCGGTCATGTAGCGCTGGATCTCCTCGCGCATCCAGGCACTGTCGGTCTCCCGCCAGCGCCGCTGCAGGTTCGGGATGACGCCCTCGAACGGCTTGTTGGTCTTCATCACCCGAAGCCCGTCCTCGAAGGCCATCGGGATCACGTCGGTGCCGGAGCCGAACAGGATGGTTCGCCGGGTCTCCTCCGTCAGCTCCTCCCAGGGCGTGTGCAGGCTCTGGTCGAAATGCTTGAGCACGGCCGCCAGCGCCTGCGGGTAGTAGTGCATGGTCTGCGACGCCCAGGGCTCGACGGCACCCCGGTGCACGGACTTGGTGGGATCCGGCACGACGAGCTCGGGATCGACCAGGAGGCGCTTGCCCAGGCCGTCGCAGGACGGGCAGGCGCCGTAGGGGTTGTTGAAGGAGAAGAGCCTGGGCTCGATCTCGGGCAGGGTGAAGCCGGAGACGGGACAGGCGAACTTGGCCGAGAGGGTCAGCCGCTCCACGGTGTCGGCGTTCTCGACGACGAGCAGGCCGTCGGACAGGCCCAAGGCGGTCTCGACCGAATCGGCGAGGCGCCCTGCCAGGTCCGGGGCGGTCACCAGGCGATCGACCACCACCTCGATCTCGTGCTTCTTCTTCTTGTCGAGGGCCGGCACCTCGTCGAGTTCGAAGAAATCACCGTTGACCTTGACCCGCTGAAAGCCCTGCCGCTGCAGTTCCTTCAGCTCCTTGCGGTACTCGCCCTTGCGGCCGCGGACGATGGGGGCGAGGAGGTAGAGCCTCGAGCCCTCGGGCATCGCCATGATCCGGTCGACCATCTGCGAGACGGTCTGCGCCTCGATCGGCAGGCCCGTGGCCGGCGAGAAGGGGACACCTACCCGAGCCCACAACAGCCGCATGTAGTCGTAGATCTCGGTGACGGTGGCAACGGTCGAGCGCGGGTTCTTGGAGGTCGTCTTTTGCTCGATCGAGATCGCCGGCGACAGGCCCTCGATGAGATCGACATCCGGCTTCTGCATGAGCTCGAGGAACTGCCGGGCGTAGGCCGACAGGCTCTCGACGTAGCGGCGCTGGCCCTCGGCATAGACCGTGTCGAAGGCGAGCGAGGACTTGCCCGAGCCGGAAAGCCCGGTGATCACGACCAGCTTGAAGCGGGGAATGTCGACGTCGATCGACTTCAGGTTGTGCTCGCGCGCACCGCGAATGCGAATGACTTCGTCCATTCCGTCCGACCGCTGGCTGGTGAAGAGGGCGCTGCAACAGGTGCCGTCGACGTCTCTACTTGCGCGCCGGCCGGGAATTGGCAAGCGGCGTCGCGTTACCGATGACCGGCAGCACCAGTCGTGCCCAGAGGCGCCCGGGCCCGCAGCAAGGTGGCCACTGGCCGAACGGCGGCGAGGGCAGGGGGTGCGTCCGCCGATTTGTGAGCCGGGACGGCCTGGGCTAAAGACGGGCGCGTCGTCAACCTTGCTGCTCAATGCTGTGACCGCGGGAGAACGAATGCCCTCCAAACGTCCGAGCCGCTGGACCGTCTGGCCCGGCCGCAACTACCCGCTGGGTGCCACATTCGACGGTTTCGGCGTCAGTTTCGCGCTCTTCACGGCGCATGCCGAGAAGGTCGAGCTTTGCCTCTTCGATCGCTCCGGCAGACGCGAGCTCGATCGCGTGGAGCTGCCGGAGTACACGGACGAGATCTGGCACGGCTATCTGCCGGAGGCGCGGCCGGGCCAGCTCTACGGCTATCGCGTGCACGGTCCCTACCGCCCCCACGAGGGGCACCGCTGCAACCCCCACAAGCTCCTGATCGACCCCTATGCCAAGGCCTTGGCCGGGCAGATCCGCTGGTCCGACGCACATCACGGCTACCGGCTCGGCCACCGCCGCGAGGACCTCTCGTTCGACCGGCGCAACAACGCCGCCGGGATGCCCAAGGCGATCGTGGTCGATCCGAGCTTCTCCTGGGGGCCGCACACGAAGCCCGATCATGCGTTTGCCGACACGATCATCTACGAGGCCCACGTCAAGGGGCTGACCAAGCGTCATCCCAGGCTGGCCCCGCACCGCTGCGGCACCTATGCCGCACTCGGCGAGCGGCCGGTGATCGACCATCTGCTGCGGCTCGGTATTACGGCGATCGAGCTTCTGCCGATCCACGTCTTCGTCGACGACCGTTTGCTCTTGGAGAAGGGGCTGGTCAACTACTGGGGCTACAACTCGATCGGCTTCTTCGCGCCCGAGCCCCGCTATGTCTCGCCCGGCGGCGATCTCGACGAGCTCAAGATCGCCATTCGCCGGCTGCACGATGCCGGCATCGAGGTGCTGCTCGACGTCGTCTACAACCACACAGCCGAGGGCAATCATCTGGGCCCGACGCTGTCGTTCCGCGGCATCGACAAAAAGAGCTACTACCAGCTCGTCGGCGACGATCAGCGCTACTACTTCGACGTCACCGGTTGCGGCAACTCGCTGAATCTGGCGCATCCGAGGGTGCTGCAGATGGTCGTGGACTCGCTCCGCTACTGGGTCGAGGTCTACCAGATCGACGGCTTCCGTTTCGATCTCGCAACCACCCTCGGCCGCGACACGCACGGCTTCGATCCCGGCGCCGGCTTTTTCGACGTGTTGCGCCAGGACCCGGTCCTGAACGGCGTGAAGCTGATCGCGGAGCCCTGGGATGTCGGCCACGAGGGCTACCGATTGGGTGGCTACGGGCCCGGCTGGGCCGAGTGGAACGACCGCTTCAGGGATGGCGTGCGCGGCTTCTGGCGCGGCGACGAGGGCATCCTGCCGGAACTCGCCGGCCGGCTGCTCGGCTCCTCCGATCTCTTCGAATACCAGGGCAGGAAGCCCTGGGCCTCGGTCAACTTCATCGCCGCACACGACGGCTTCACGCTGATGGACGTCGTCAGCTACGACGAGAAGCACAACGAGGCCAACGGCGAGGGCGGCCAGGACGGCCACAGCCACAACCTTTCGCACAATTATGGTCACGAGGGACCGACCGACGATCCCCAGATCCAATCGATCCGCGCCCGGCAGATCCGCAACATGCTGGCCACCGTGTTCCTCAGCCAGGGCACGCCCATGCTGCTGATGGGCGACGAGCTCGGCCGCACGCAAGCCGGCAACAACAACACCTACTGCCAGGACAACGAGCTCTCCTGGATGGACTGGGACACGGCCGACGAGGGGCTGATCGAGTTTACCGCCCGGCTGATCGCCTTTCGCAAGCGGCATCCGGTCCTGCGCAAGCGGCGCTACATGCACGGCCACCACACCTCGCCCGACGGCATCAAGGATGTGACGTGGCTGCACCCGGAAGGCCGCGAGATGACCGACGGCGACTGGCACGACAGCCACGGTCGCTGCCTCGGCGTCGTGTTGTGCGGCATGGCGTCACCCGACATCGACTTCATGGGCCGTCCCTCCGCCGATGCCACCATCCTGATCATCGCGAACGCAGCGCCGGAGCCATGCTTCTTCAAGCTGCCGGAACGCCCGTTCGGCAACTGGACAATCGTCGTCGACACCACCAAGGATGCCTTGGGGCGCGATATCGCGAGCGGGGATGACTTGGCGCTCGACGGTCGTCACCTTCTGGTGCTCCAATAGCACGAGAGGCCCGTATCCGGCAAAAGGGGCAGCTGAACCATGCGTTTCGGACCGAAACCCTTCGGGCAGGGCACGCGCTTCGATCTTTGGGCCCCAGATGTGGCGCGCGTCAGCATCGTCGCCGGCGACGTCCGGACCCCGATGGCGCGCACCGAGGACGGTTGGTTCAGTGCCGAGACGGCGCTCCAGCCCGGGGCGGCCTATCGCTTCGAGCTGCCGGACGGCCTCGTCGTGCCGGATCCGGCGTCACGCCAGCAGGAACGCGACGTGCACGGGGCGAGCCTCGTGCCGCAGCCGATCGGTCGCGATCCGGCCTGGCGCGGTCGGCCCTGGGCCGAGACCGTGCTCTACGAGCTGCACCTCGGCACCTTCACCGAGGCCGGCACGCTGGAGGCTGCTGCGGCGGAGCTGCCGGCCTTGGCCGAGCTCGGCATCACCGCGGTCGAGCTGATGCCGCTTGCCGCCTATTCCGGCAGCCGCGGCTGGGGCTATGACGGGGTGCTGCCCTGCGCGGTGCAGAACGGCTACGGCCCGGCCGAGGATCTGGCCGCCTTCGTCGCCGAGGCGCACCGGCTCGGCCTCATGGTCTTTCTCGATGTCGTCTACAACCACTTCGGGCCGGACGGGAACTATCTCGGGGCCCATGCCAGGCGGTTCTTTCGCGACGACATTGCCACGCCCTGGGGACCGGCGATCGATTTTCGCGAGCCGGCCGTGCGCCGCTTCGTGATCGAGAACGCGCTCTATTGGCTCGAGACCTTCGGCATCGACGGGCTCAGGCTCGATGCGGTGCACGCCATCCATGACGGCAGCGAGCGGCACATTCTGGGCGAGCTCGCGGCAGCCGTGCGCGACCATTTCGGCCCGGGGCGGCACATCCACCCCGTGCTCGAGAACGACGACAACAACGCGGCTTTTCTCGGCAGAAGCTACGACGCCCAGTGGAACGACGACTATCACCACGTGGGCCACGTCATCGCCACGAGCGAGGCCGACGGCTACTATGGTGACTACACCGACGATCCGGTGGGCCTCCTCTTTAAGTGTCTCGCCTCCGGCTTCGTCTACCAGGGCGAGCCCTCGGCACACCGGAGCGGCGAGCGGCGTGGCCAGCGGAGTGGTCATTTGCGCCCGCAGGCTTTCGTCGACTTCATCCAGAACCACGATCAGATCGGCAATCGGGCGCTGGGCGAGAGGCTCACCTCCCTGGCGGCACCTGAGGCCGTCAAGGCGCTGCAGGCGCTCCTCCTCTTGCGCCCGCAGATTCCGCTCCTGTTCATGGGCGAGGAATGGGGGGCCGAGACACCCTTTCTTTTCTTCTGCGATTTCGAAGGCGAACTCGCCGATGCGGTGCGCGAGGGGCGGCGGAGCGAGTTCGCGAAGTTCAAGGCGTTCGCCGACCCGGCGCTGCGCGAGCCGCTCCCCGACCCGCTCGATCCCTCGACCATGGCGCGGAGCCGGCTGGATCGGGCTGACCTCAAGAAGCCCGAGCACGCCCAATGGCGGGCCATGATCAAGGAACTGCTGACCATCCGGCACGCGCGGATCGTGCCGGGTCTTGCCGGGATGGCGCCTGATGCCGAGACCGAACGCTTCGGGGGCCGCGGCTTCAGCATCGCCTGGCGACTGGCGGATGGGCGGAGGCTGGAGCTGCAGGCCAATCTCGGCAGCACGCACTTGGCCGGCTTCCGGCGGCCATCGGGCGAGGTTTTGTGGGCGACAGCCGGGACCGATCCGGTGAGCACCAGCCGCCCGCCCTGGTCGGTCACCGGCTCGCTCGAGGCCGGCCGATGACCCGCGATCTCGACAAGCGGGCGGCGGCTGCCGGTATCGCCCCCGGCTACCACGACATCGCCGGCAACTGGCACGTCACCTCGGCCGCGACCAAGGCAGCACTGCTCGACGCCATGGGCGGGGTCCCGGACAAAACCATCGACCTCCATACCGCAACGGCCCCCCTTGTCACCTGTGTCACCCCGGCCGAGCGCGGTCTCGAGCGGATCTGGGGTATTGCGTGTCAGACCTATGGCCTGCGCTCGCAGCGCAACCATGGGATCGGTGATGTGGCCGACATCGCTGAGCTCGCCGAGCGGGCGGCGGGGCACGGGGCGGATGTGCTGGGGCTCAGCCCCTTGCACGCCCGGTTTCGCGATCAGCCCGAGCGCCGCTGCCCCTACGCCCCCTCGAGCCGCCGCTGGCTCGACCCCTTTGCCATCGCCCTCGACTGGGCGGCCCGCGATCTCGGCATCGTTCTGCCGGACCTGCCACCCGTCCCCACGACCGAGCTTCTCGACTATACTGCCATTGCCGCGACCAAGGAGCTGGCGTTCGAGGCACTCTTCGCTGGTTTCGGCCCCGAGCACCCCCTCTGGGCCGACTATCGCCGATGGTGCGACCAGCAGGGTCCAGCACTCCAGAGCTTTGCGCGGTTCGAGGCGATCTCGCTGACCGTCAAGGGGCAAGGCGGGCAGGCGAAGGGCTGGCGTGATTGGCCGGCCGAGCTGCGTGACGCACAGAGTGCAGCGGTCGAGGCCTTCGCCCGGGAGTATCGCCCGCTGGTCGAGCAGTCGCGCTTTCTCCAATGGCTCGCCCGGCGCCAGCTCGAGGCCACCCAGGCCAGGGCACTCGCGGCTGGGATGCGCATCGGGCTCTATGCCGATATCGCCGTGGGCGTGGTCCCCGACGGTGCCGACGTCTGGGCCGATCCGGGCGAGGTCGTGGCCGGGGCCTCGATCGGGGCGCCGCCCGATCCCTTCAGCCCGACGGGCCAGAACTGGAACGTCGCGCCGCTCTCACCCATCGCGCTTCTGGGCCGCGAGATGGCGCCGCTGCGGGCCCTTCTCGATGCCGCGATGGCACCGTCCGGGGCGGTGCGGATCGACCATGCCATGGGCCTGATGCGGCTTTTTTGGATCCCGGCCGGCGGCACGCCCGCCGATGGTGCCTATGTCAGCTACCCCTTGCCCGCCATGCTGCGCACGGTGGCCGAGGCCTCGCGCGCGCATGACTGCGTCGTCATCGGCGAGGATCTCGGCACTGTCGCCGCCGGGTTTAGCGAGGCGATGACGGCGTCGGGCCTGCTCTCCTACCGGGTCGTCTGGTTCGAGCGCTGGGAGAGCGGCCTCTACAAGGCGCCCTCGGTCTATCCCAAGGCCGCCCTTGCGACCGTTTCGACCCACGATCTCGCGACCATTCAGGGCTTCCTCTGCGCTCGTGACATCGACTGGCGGCTCGCCGCCGGACAGCTCGACGACGCGCAGGCAACGGCCGTCCGGGCCGAGCGGGCAGCCGACATCCGCAAGCTCGCCGGTGCGCTGGCGCACGAGGGGCTGCTCGAGGGCGAGACCAGCGAGGCCCTGGCGGCAAGCTTGCACCGCTTTCTCGCCCGCACGCCGGCGACGCTCGCCATGGTGCAGGTCGAGGATCTCGAAGGGGCGATCGAGCAGCCGAACCTGCCGGGCACCACGGACGAACATCCGAACTGGCGCCGCCGCATGGCGGGCAACGTCGAGACTGTCTTCGACCGGCCGTTCGCCCGGCACATCCTCGAGATCATGGCAGAGGAGCGCCCACGATGACGAAGATCCAGCCGCCGCGTGCCACCTACCGTCTGCAGCTGCGCTCGGGCGTCGACTTCGCGACGGTCGAGACCATCCTTCCCTATCTGGCGCGGCTCGGCGTCAGCCATCTCTACCTTTCGCCCATCTGGCGAGCCGTTCCCGGCTCCACCCATGGCTACGACGTGGTCGACCCGAATGTGATCGAACCCGAGCTCGGTGGCGAGACCGGCTTTGCCGCCCTGGCCGATGCCGCCCGGGCCATGGGGCTCGGCATCATCCTCGACCACGTCCCCAACCATATGGGAATCCGCTCGGAAAACGCCTGGTGGTGGGACGTGCTCGCCAAAGGCGAGGCGAGTGCCTTTGCCGGGCATTTCGATATCGATTGGCAGGCGGGCGCCAGTCCGAGCCGCGTTTGCCTGCCGGTGCTGGGCCAGCCCTATGGCGAGGTGCTGGCGGCGGGCGAGCTGGAGGTCGAGGCGACCGATAGCGGCTTCGTGCTCCGCTACCACGATCAGCGCTTCCCGCTCGCCGTCGAGACACTGCCGGAGGACACCGAAGGGCTGCACGCTATCCTCGAGCGCCAGCCCTACCGCCTCGCCTGGTGGCGGCTCGGCAGCGAGGCGCTGAACTATCGGCGCTTCTTTGATATCGACGGGCTGGTCGGCGTGCGGGTCGAGGACGAAGCGGTCTTCGCCGACACGCATCGGGCGCTGCTGGCGCTGGTCGGCGAAGGCAAGCTTCAAGGAATCCAGCTCGACCATATCGACGGCCTCGCCGATCCCATGGCCTATCTCCACCGCCTCGACGCGGCGCTGCACGAGGCGGCGGGCGAACGGCCAGATCCGCTGGTCTGGGTCGAGAAAATCCTCGAGGGCGACGAGGTGCTGCGGTCGGGCTGGCCGGTGGCCGGCACGACCGGGTACGAGGCCGCCGACCGCCTCAACCGCCTCTTCGTCGCCCCCGAGGGAGCCAGCACGCTCGACGCCCTCTGGCGGGCGATTGCCGGCCATCGCGCCGATTTCGACCACATGCTGCGGGCGGCCAGGACCACGATCCTGGAGCGGACCTTTGCCGGTGAGCTCGCCCGGCTGGTCCAGGATGCGCTGGCGATCGCCGCCGCCGACCGGGTCTGGCGCGATCTCGGCCCCGCCTCGCTGCAACGCGCGATCGCGGCCGTCATCGAGGCATTCCCCGTCTATCGCACCTATCTCGACGACGCTCCGGCGTCACCCGGCGACAAGGGCCTGCTGGAGCGGGTGATCGAGCAGGCGAAGAGCGAGGCCGCACTCGAGGAAGACCGCCCGTTCGCGTTCATCGCCACCACCATCCTCGGCCGTACCGACCGGGACGCGGACGCCCGGGCCTGGGCCACGCGGCTGCAGCAATTGACCGGGCCGATCATGGCGAAGGCCAAGGAGGACACGATCTTCTACCGCTACCACCGCCTCGTGGCCTTGAACGAGGTCGGTGGTGCTCCCGAGCACATGACGCTGACCCCGGCCGGGTTCCACGCCTTTGCGGCCGGCATCGCCGAGCAGCATCCGGCCAATCTGCTCGCGGGCTCGACCCACGACGCCAAGCGCGGCGAAGACGTTCGAGCCCGGCTGGTGGCGCTCGCCGAGCACGCCGATGCCTGGGCCCTGGCGGTCGGCGACTGGCTGCAGACCAAGCCGGAGGCGATCCGCGCAGCCGATGCCTATCTCCTCTACCAGACCATCGTCGGTGCCTGGCCCGACGGGCTCATCCCGGCCGACGCCTCGGGACTTGCGGCCTTTGCCGAGCGGTTGGATGCCTATCTCGTCAAGGCCGCCCGCGAGGCCAAGGACCGGACCAGCTGGACCGCGCCGGTTGCCGTGTTCGAGACCGCGCTCGGGGCTTATGCCCGGCAATGCCTCGGCCCCGAACTCGTCGGCGAGTTCCACGGCTGGCATCGTCGCCTGCTGCCCGCCGGCATCACCTACGGCCTCGCCCAGACGGCCCTGCGCTTCGCCATGCCGGGTGTGCCCGACATCTACCAGGGCAGCGAATGCTGGAACCTGTCGCTGGTCGACCCCGACAACCGTCGCCCGGTGGATTTCGCCCGGCTCGCGGCCGAGCTTGCCGCACCACCGCCGGATTTCTCGCGTGATTGGCGGCAGGGCCGGGTGAAGCAGTACCTGATCCAAGAGCTCCTGGCCGATCGCGCCCGCCGTCCCGAGCTCTATGCCGAAGGCCGCTACCTGCCGCTCGACGCCAGGGGGCCGATGGCCGCGCATGTGATCGCCTTCGCCCGGCTCCATGGTGACCAGGCGCTGGTCGTCGCCGTGCCGCGCGCGGTCGCCGGGCGGCTCAGCCCGGACCAGGCACCGCAGATCGCGCCGGCTTTTGCCGCAACGGCGCTGGACCTGCCAGCGAGCCTCGCGGGCCGGCATTGGCGGCCGCTGCTCGGCGACCTCGACCAGGAGGGCGAGATCGATCTCGGCTGGGCGTTCAGCTCCTGGCCCGTCACGGTCTTGGCGAGCGGGTAGGCTCGCCCTGCGGCTCCACCGTTGTGGATGCCGGGGCGGGGGCGTCGACTGTCGTGGATGCGGCCGGGGTCTCGGCGGCGGGTGGCGGCGGTGGCCGAAAGCTGCGGAAGAGCCGCAAGCCGAGCTCGATCAGCGCCAGGGCCAGGATGAACACGATGAAGAAGACAAAGGCGATCCCACCCGTGGTCGTGGGCTCCACCCACCAGATCGCGGCCACCCCCGCCAAAAGAGCGGCGACGCTGGCAAGCCCGTGCTGAAAGAATGCGGCGAGCCATTTCAGCAGCATCTCAGCCCCCGAGAATGCTGAAGATCTGCGAGCCGTAGCGATCGACCCAGAGTTGGATCGCGAGCCGCAGCTGCTCGACGTTCCAGCCCTGGCCCCAATACTCGGGGTTGGCCTCGATATCGTTGCGCCAGAGGACGAAGACGGCCTCGGCCTGGGCGTAGGTGGTGACATCGCTGAGATCGGCCACCAGCATCAAGGCGTCCACCTTGCCCTTGTCGACGGCAGGCGCCCAGGCCAGCAGGAACGGCCCACGGCGGTCGTGCCCGATGCGCTCCTCGCCGGCATCGCGGAGCGCCTGCAGTGATACTGCCAATCCATAGCCGCTGATGGCGGCCTCGCAGACACCGTCGCTGCCGAGTTCATTGAGCTCGTCCGCCGTCTTGTCGTCGCTGATCGGCCAGACGGTGACCATCTGCTCTGCGACCGGCACGGCCAGTTCGTCGCTCCGCGGCAGCGTCGCAACGTAGGCTTCGCAGAGCATGACGTGCCGCTCCCGCTCGCCGCTCGAGGCCCGGGCGCGAAAGGCGACGATGCCGTAGGCGGCGAAGGTCTCGGGCGGGAACTGGTTGGGCCCGGCAAAGAGGCGTGAGGCGCGAATCGTGCTCGAGCCACCGCCGATGCCGCGGGTCGGCTGGTCGATGGATGGGCTCGGCGGACGTGCCGCCGTCTCGGGTGGTCTGGTCTCCGGAGCCGTCGGAAGCCCGGTCTCCGGTTCCGCGAATTGGATGTCGTCGCCGGGCCGCTCGAGGGCGAGCCATAAGCCGAGCCCGGCCGCAATGGCGACGACCAAGGCCAGAACCGCGATCCGCAACCTGGTGAACAAGCCGACCTCCCCGCTGACGGTTGGTCGTGTGCGTCAACTCCGGATTCTCGATGTTGCCGGCGGTTCTGTCAATCTCGGGCCGAGCGTCGGCTCAGCGGGCCGGGTCCTTCAGCCAGTTCAGCCGAAGCGCGTTGCCGACGACGAGCAGCGAACTCGCCGACATGAAGAGGGCGGCGATCAGCGGAGTGACGAAGCCCATCACGGCGATCGGCACGGCCAGGGTATTGTAGCCGAGCGACATGCCGAGGTTCTCTTTGACCAGGCGGCGGGTCGCGAGGGCGGTATCGAGTGCGGTGATCACCGGGCGGAGCTCGCGGCCCTGAAAGACGGCATCGGCCGCGGTCTGGCTGATGTCGACCGCCGAGGACGGCGACATCGAGACGTGCGCCGCGGCCAGCGCCGGGGCATCGTTGAGCCCGTCGCCGACCATCATCACCCGCTTGCCGGCGGCCGCGAGCGAGCGCAGGTGCTCGACCTTCTCGTCCGGCCGGCAGGCGGCATGCCAAGTGGCGATGCCAACGGTCCTGGCGAGTGCCTCGACCGGTCCCGCCCGGTCGCCCGAGAGGAGCTGCACCTCGAGGCCGCGGGCCTGCAGGCTGGCGACGACAGCGGCGGCATCGCTGCGTGGCTGGTCGACGAAGACGAAGCGTTGCGCTGCCCGGTTGGGCTCGGCGAGCCAGAGCTCGGGGCCGATCGTTGCCGCGTCGTCCGCCTCTTCGCACGCGTGATCCCGCAAGGCCCAGTCGTGCCGGCCGAGGCGCACCTCGCCCCGATCGGTCGGCCAGGCGAGGCCGAGGCCCGGCCGCTCCTCGACGCCGCGCACGATCGGTGCCTCGGGTGCCGCCCGGACCAGGGCGCGGGCGAGCGGATGGCGAGAGTTGCGCGCGATGCCGGACGCGAGCTGCAGCCGGTCGGCATCGACCTGTGCTGCGGCGAGGACGAGATCACCCTCGGTCAGGGTCCCGGTCTTGTCGAAGACGACGGTGTCGATCTCGGCCAGCCGCTCGAGGGCGGTTGCCGATTTCAGGAGAATACCCCGGGCCATGAGCCGGCCGCTGGCGATCACCTGCACGGCCGGGACGGCAAGACCCAGGGCGCAGGGGCAGGTGATGATCAGGACAGCGATGGCGTAGAGCATGGCGGTCTGCCACGCGGCACCCATGAGGAGCCACCAGCCGAGGAAGGTGGCGAGCGCCAGGGTATGGACGATCGGCGCGTAGGCGCGGGCGATACGGTCGGCAAGGGTCACGAACCGGCCGCGCTTCTGCTCGGCGAGCTCCATCAGCCTGACGATCTCGGCGAGCAGGGTGCCTTCGCCCACGGCACGGACCGTGATCTCCAAAGGGGCCTGCAGGTTGACCGTGCCGGCGAAGACCCGAGCCCCCGGCCCGGCCGCCGCCGGCACCGTCTCGCCGCTGATCGCACTCGTGTCGATCTCGCTCCGCCCGTCCTTGATGGTGCCGTCGATGCCGATCCGCTCGCCGGCGGCGACCAGGACGGTTTGCCCCGCCTCCAGCATTTCCGGTCGGACGCTGCGGGTGCGCCCGTCGGGCAGGAGCAGGGTGACGGCGGCAGCCCTGAGCGCCAGGAGCCGCTCGACCGCCGAGCGTGCCACGCCACGCGCCCGGCTGTCGAGGTAGCGGCCGATCAGGAGGAAGAAGAGCAGCATGATCGCACTGTCGAAATAGGCGTGCTCACCGTGGCGGATGGTCTCGAAGAGCGACATCGCCGGGGCGAGGATCACCGCGAGCGAGATCGGCACGTCCATGTTGGTGGTGCCGGCCTTGAGCGCGGCAAGTGCCGAGCGGAAGAAGGGCCGGCCGGCATAGGCGATGGCCGGCAGGACGATCAGCGCCTGCACCCAGTGCATGAAGGTGCGGGTCGCCACACCCATGTCGCTGAAATGACCGGCCCAGATCGAGACCGCGAGCAGCATGACGTTGCTCGCGGCAAAGCCGGCCACCGCCATCGCTTTGAGGAGCTCGCGCTCGTGCCGGTAATCGGCGACGGCCAGGGCTTCGGGATCGAACGGGACGACCGGATAGCCGAGTGCCTCGACCTTCTTGACCAGCGCGTTGGCCCGGCCCTGGGGCCCCGTCCATTCGATGGTCAGCCGCCGTGTCGTGAGGTTGAGCCGGCCAGTCTCGACGTCGGCCTCGGCGGCGAGTGCCCGCTCGATCTTCTTCACGCAGCCGCCGCAATGGACGTTCTCGACCATCAGATGCAGGGTCTTCAGACCGGTCGCCTGGTCGCTCTTGACGAAGCTCGTGACGTCATTCGGCGCCTCCTGGGCTGGCGCCTCGCCGATGCTGCGGCCGAGCCCGGCGCCGGTCGCCTGGCTCACCGCAGGAAGACCCGCTCGGTGGTGACGTAGAGATCCGCATCACGGCTGACGATCAGGCGCAGATCCCACAAGCCGGCAAGCGGGACCACGAACGGGGCGCTGTAGATGCCGGAACCGACGGGCTGAAGCGGCAGCGAGAAATCGTAGCCCTCGTGCGTCGGCCGTTCGAACGCGACCACGACATCCGCCCGGTAGACCGGGGCGCCGTCGTTCTCGGTGACCGCGACCTTGACGGTCCCGGCGCGCTCGGCCGTGAGCTCGGTCTCGAGCGACGCCTCCCAGCCGAGCGCCTCCATGCGTGCCGCCGCCTCGAGGTTGCGGTTGTAGTGCAAGCCCTTGTCATAGGAACGATTGACCGCGATGCCGGTCCAGGTCGTGGCGGCGACGTAGACCATGATGGCGTTGACGCAAAGGACCACGCCGAAGCCGCCAACGAAGATCCAGGGGATCCAGCTGCCCTTGCGCGCCGCGCCCCGCTCCTCCTGCATCGCTATGGTCCCCTGAAAACGGTTGAGATCTGGCGCTCCTCGCCGGTCGAGAGATCGGTCAGCACCATCGTGATCGGCGTCGACGAGGCGGTCAAGGTGCCTGGCGGCACGCGCACGAACACCCGGTGCGTGACGACGTCATCGGGCGGGGCGAGCAGGGTGAGCCTGCCGCCATCGTCGCCGGCTGGGGTGCTGAGCCACGGCTCGAGGATCGTGGCGGCAAGAGTCAGCGCATAGGTGCGCTCGGCGTGCGCCTTGTTGAGGATGCGCACGTCGTAGCCGTTCCTGATGCTGCCGTCGGACAGCGTCACGAAGAGCGGGTTGCGCTCGGGGATGACGGAAAGCTCGGTCGAGGCCCTGAACAGAAACGAGCCCGCCATGACCACGGTCACCAGCAGCAGCACGCCGACATAGACCATGGTGCGCGGCCGGACGATGCGATAAACGGCCGGCTCGCCATTGGCCCGGCGTTCCTGGTTGCGCTCGCTGTCGTAGGCGATCAGGTTGGCGGGCCGGCCGACCTTGGCCATCACCTCGTTGCAGGCATCGATGCAGAGCCCGCAGCCGATGCATTCGAGCTGAAAGCCGTCGCGGATATCGACACCGGTCGGACAGACGGCGACGCATTGCCGGCAATCGACGCAGTCACCGCGACCTTCCCAGCTGTTACCTTTCTTGTGCTTGCCACGCGGCTCGCCGCGCCACGCCTCGTAGGTGACCGCCATGGTGTCCTGATCGACCAGCGCCGCCTGGATCCGTGGCCACGGGCACATGTAGGTGCAGACCTGCTCGCGGGCGATGCCGGCCAGAAGGTAAGTGGTCGCCGTGAACAGGAAGGTGAAGAAGTAGACGCCACCGCCGGCCTGCCCGGTGAAGAAGTCGACGACGACCGTCGGCGCGTCATTGAAATACATGATCCAGGCACCGCCGGTCATGAAGGCGATGAGGAACCAGATCACGTGCTTGGAGACGCGTCGGCGCCATTTGTCCGCCGTCCAGGGCTGCCTGTCGAAGCGCATCCGCTCGTTGCGGTCGCCTTCGATGCGCCGCTCCACCTCCATGAAGAGATCGGTCCAGACCGTCTGCGGGCAGGCGAAGCCGCACCAGATCCGGCCGAACAGCGAGGTGACGAAGAAGAGCCCGAAGGCAGCGAGGATCAAGAGCCCGGTCAGGTAGTAGACCTCCTGTGGCCAGATCTCGATCCAGAAGAAATAAAGCCGCCGGCCGGCCATATCGACGAGAATCGCCTGGTCCGGCGCATTCGGTCCGCGATCGAAGCGCAGCCAGGGGGCGACGTAGTAGATCCCCAGCATGATGGCGAGCCCGACCCATTTGATGGTGCGGAACCGGCCCTTGATCGCCTTGGCGTAGACTTCCACACGCCCCTGATAAAGGGGCGAGCCCCGTTGTTCTTGCCGGGACTGGACGTCCTCGACCTGCACGACTTCACTCAAACGACACCTGCCTGCCAAACGCGTCGCGGCTCGACGCCACGCTGGCCGCCATCCTGCGACGCCGCGCGCCGAGCGCATTGACCTGCCTCAATCGCCTCTTAGCACGCGGGAGGCCGGCGTGGGCGCGACCGGGTGGCGCGGTTGGTCGCGAGATGATATGGTTAACGCCACTGCAAGGATTTGTGACGGATAGTTGACCGATGGTTGATTGCCGCGGCAGTCACGCTACACTAGAAGGATGGAACGAGGGGGCGAAAGCTGCACGATGTGAGGTGCCGGTGAACGCGTTGTGGCAGGACGTGCTCTGGCCGCACGGACCGCGGGTGGATGATGAACGCGGCAGACGAAGGCGGCGAGGTTCGGGGAGAGCGGCAAGGATGCGTCGACGGCGAGTCCGGGCCGGCATCATTGGCGCCGTGATCGGCTGGGGCCTTGCGGGTCTGGACGGCGGGTTTGCCGGCACGACCGACATGCCGCCACCGCGTATCGATTTCGACGCCACCGCCACAGAAATTTTGCCGGAGCGGGGCCGGGTGGCGTACGATCTTTTCCGCCGTGGTGCGCATGTCTCGGAAGTGCAGATAGCCGAGGACGGCCGCGTCGAGCGGATGTTCGACATAGCCGTGGCCAATGTCACCATCATCGACAACGGCAAGGTTTCGGTCGCGCCGAGCGGTGCCATGGCCAGTCTGCTCGATCCCTTCGGTCGCGCCGAAGAGATCGCCGATGCCCCGCTGCAGATCGAGGGCGACGGTGTCGGTCGGTATCTCGGGATTCCCTGCACGCGGTTTCGCGCAACAGGGACGGCCGATGGCAAGCCACTGCGCGCCACCGCCTGCATTACCGCCGACGGTATCCCTCTGGTTGCCGCCATTTCGAGTGCCCGCTTGACGGTCAGCACCGAGATAACCGAGATCGACTTTGGCCCTCCGGACCCGGAGAGCTTTCTCTTCCCCATCGAGCGCCCGTCGATGGAGCGCCCGCTCGGCGACTCGCGCAGCGGTTGACGGCCCGCAGCACCACTCGATCGTGTTCGGTCACGTTGTGGACAGGCGGCGATGCGGCTCTATCGCGACTTCACTGACCAGGCGGCGCTCGATGAGGCCTATGACCCGTCGCGCACGGCCGTCGACGCGGTGGGCAGGATGGCGGCGTGGCAGGCGCGGAGCGCGCGGGCGGCAGAGCGGCTCGAAGCTCGGCTCGGCATCCGCTATGGGCCGACGCTGGCCGAGCATCTCGACATCTACCCCGCAGGTGCCAATGCCCCGATCCATCTCTTCGTGCATGGCGGCTACTGGCGTCGCTTCAGCGCGCGGGACTTCGCCTGGATCGCCGAGCCGCTGGTCGCCCGGGGTGTGACCGCCGTCATCGTCAACTACGAACTCTGCCCGACGGTCTCGCTGACTGAGATCGTTCGCCAGACGCGGGCCGCCATCGCCTGGTGTCATTTGCATGCCGGCGACCTGGCTGCCGATCCGGCACGGCTGACGCTCTCCGGCCACTCGGCCGGCGGGCACCTGGTCGCCATGGCGCTCGCCACCGACTGGTCCGGCGCTTATGGCCTGTCCGCGGATCTGGTCAGCGGCAGCCTCGTATTGAGCGGGCTCTTCGATCTGCGGCCCTTTCCCTACACCTATCTGCAGCCGGCACTGCAGTTGACGACGGCCGAGGTGCTCGCCCTGAGCCCGATCGACTGCGTGCCTCGGTGCAAAGCGCCGCTCACGGTCGCCGTCGGTGCCCAGGAGAGCAGCGAATTTCGCCGCCAGAGCCTTGAGTTTGCGCGCGGGTGGCAGGATCGGGGGCTCGATTGCACCCATACCGAGATCGCCGGCACCGACCATTTCACGGCACTCGACCAGCTGTTCGCCACCGAGAGCCCGATGCTCGACGCGCTGTTGGCCTGATCGCACCATCGTCTGACGCGATATTCAACATCATATTTTCCCTTTATAGGAGAAAATGAATCGTGTAGGTTGCCGGCGCTAAGGGAAATTTAACTGTTCCGTGTTGTCTAGCGCCTGAGCAGCACGACAGCGATTGGCACCAAGATGACCCATCACCCGCCTGCGACCGCCCCGTCGTTCGAGCCGCAGCCGCCGCCGCATGGCTGGGCGATGCCGATCGACGAGCCGGGCATCGACATCAAGGAGATCATCGGCATCCTCAAGCGGCGGCGCTGGGTGATCATCTCGTGCATGCTCCTGGTGACGACGCTCGCGACCCTGATCGGCCTGCAGCAGACCCCGCGCTACACCGCGACAGCGCTTTTGATGATCGAGCCGCGCGAAAGCCGGATCGTCGATGTCGAGCAGGTGATGCAGGGGCTCGGCACCGACACGGCGACCGTCGATACACAGATCAAGGTGCTGAAGTCGCGCGATCTGATCGAGCGGGTCATGGCCCAGCTCAAGCTCTTCGACGACGCCGAGTTCAATGCCGCCCTTCGCCAGGACGACCAGGCCCTGCAGCTCACCTATGCTGGTCCCTGGGATCGGTTTCTCGCCTGGTTGCCGGACGAGTGGTTGATCGCCTCGGGGCTCGCCGAGGAGCCTTTGCCGCTGCAGCTCCTGCAGGACGGGGGCTTCGTGGCGCAGGCGGCGATCGACAGTTTCGACAGCCGCCTGCAGGTCCGCCAGGAGGGCCGCTCCTACGTCATCGCGGTCAACTTCACCTCGGTCAGCCCCGGCAAGGCCGCGCGCATCACGAACGCCGCAGCCGACCTCTACGTCAAGGATCAGCTCGACGCCAAGCTCGCGGCAACCGCCAAGGCGTCGGGTTGGCTCGGCGAGCGGCTCGATGCGCTGCGCGAGGACGTCAGGCTCGCCGAGGAAGCGGTCGAGGCCTATCGCCAGGAGCACGACCTGATCGATACGCGCGGTATCTCGCTGTTCGAGCAGGAACTGGGCGATCTCAGCCGCGAGGCCAGCCAGGCTCGGGCCGAACTCGCCGAGAAACGCACCCGGCTGCAGCAGATCCGCGCCATGCGCAGCCGAGGCGTAAGCCTCGACAGCGTCGCCGAGGTGCTCAACTCGCTCGTCATCGTCAATCTGCGCCAGCAGGAAGCGCAGTTGCTGCGGCAGGAATCGGAGCTTCGGACCTATTTCGGCGAGCGCCACCCGCGGATGCAGAACCTGATCGCCGAGAAGGCCAATCTGCAGGCGAAGATCGCCGTCGAGGTCGACCGCATCATCCAGAACAGCGAGAACGAGCTGCAGGTCCTGGCCGGTCGTGTCAGCGCGCTCGAAGCGGAGGTCGACGGGCTGTCCGGCCGGACCGAGGAGGAGCGCGGGCTCTACGTGCAGCTGCGTGAGCTCGAGCGCGAGGCGCAAGCCAGCCGGCAGCTCTACGAGGCCTTTCTCCAGCGCTTCAAGGAGACCCGCGAGCAGCAGGATATCATCGAGGCCGACAGCCGGGTGATCAGCCGGGCCGCGGCCCCCGAGCGGCCGAGCACGCCGGGCACCGCGCTCTTTGCGGCCGTGGGCTTCACCGCCTCGGTGATGCTCGGTGGCCTGCTGGCGCTGCTGCTCGAGCGGCTCGACAACGGCATCCGCAGTGGCCGGCAGGTCGAAGAGCTCTTGGGGCTGCATGCGCTCGGCCTCGTGCCCAGGCTCGACAAGCTGAAGCGCGGGATGCTGCCGCATCACTACCTGATGGCCAAGCCGCTCTCGGCCTATACCGAATCGATCCGGGCGATCTACACCTCGCTGCAGCTGACCGATGTCGACAATCCACCGAAGGTGGTGCTGGTGACCTCGTCGCTGCCGCAGGAAGGCAAGAGCACGCTGGCCTTGAGCCTCGCCACATTTGCCGCGCGCTCCGACCAGAAGGTGCTGCTGATGGATCTCGATCTGCGGCACCCGAGCGTGCATCGCGATCTGCGCGCCCGGCCGGAGATCGGCTTCGTCGAGGTGATGGCCGGCGAGAAGACGCTGGACGAGGTGATCGCGCATGATGTCGACACCGGCATCGACTACCTGCCGATCAAGCGGCAGACCGCCAACCCGACCGATCTCTTGTCGAGCCGCAAGATGCAGCAGTTGCTGAAGGACTTGCGGCATCGCTACGCCTATATCGTGATCGACTCGGCCCCCTTGCTCGGGGTGACGGATTCCAAGCTCGTCGCCCGGCTGGTCGACAAGGTCCTCTTCGTCACCCAATGGGAGAAGACGCCGGCCGACACCGCGCGCAACGCGCTCGCCAATCTGCGCGAGGTGGGGGCGAATATCGGCGGCTCCGTGCTCACCCAGGTCGACGTGAAGAAGCACGCCTATTACGGCTATGGCGACGTCGGCCAGTATTACGGCAAGTACCAGAAATACTACGTCAACTGAGGGGCGGGTCGATTGGCGAGCCGCTGCCGGCGGCGTCGGCCGGGCGGTTGTCGTTGGCCGGTCCGTCGCCCGCGGCGACGGTCACCTTGTGGGCCGATTCAGGGGGTGAATCGGCCAAGGCACCGCAGCGATGCGCCTCCAGCAGACGGAAAAAGCGGCTCAGCTCGCCCAGCGCCTGGCTGCGGTAGCGCAAGAGCAACGGCAAGGCGCCGGCCGTATTCGTCCGCTTGAGAAGGGTCTTGGCGAGCCCGACATCGCTGCGCTCGAGACGACCACCGGCGAGCATGGCCTCCTCCAGCTGGCGCGCCCGTCGAAGTCGCCAGAATGCCATGGCGATCCCATCCGCAAGCTCGTTCTCGATCGCATCGCCGGGTGCCAGACGCTCGCGAACCGCCGTGATCAGGTCGGTCACCGGTTGATTGGCGGCCGGCAGCAAGAGTTGCAGTGAGCTGGCGCGCAGGCCGTGGCGCAGCGCATTGCGTCTCGACCGGCGCTTGCCGTCGACCGTCTTGGGACCAGAGGACAGGCGCCCATTGGCACGGCTCGCGGCACGCTGGGCTTCGGTACGAGGACGCTTGGCCATCGATCGGCTCCATCTCGAGGAAGGCGAAGTCTAGCCAATAATAGGAAAAAATTCAAGATCGTGCTGCATCGATGGTGGTCTCGCGCGACCGGAAGGCGCAATCCTGCCGTTCGGGCCTAGGCCCGCGGCAGCGCCTCGTGCATAGTCGTGGCAGCGCTGATTCATCGGGAGCTGCAATGGTTGAGAAGGTTGCCACCGCCACCCTCAAGGTCACGCTTGCGCTCGTCGTGCTGGCGCTCGTCACCACCTACGTGCTCGGTCTCTGGCCGTTCGCCGGCAAGCTGGAGGAGGTGGCGGAAAGCCAGGGCGAGGCCTTGATCGGCGGGCCGTTCAGTCTGGTCGATCACACCGGCAGGCGGGTGAGCGAGGCGGCTTTCGCCGGCCGCAGCAAGCTGATGTATTTCGGCTACAGCTACTGCCCGGACATGTGCCCCCTGGGCCTTGCCACCATGGCCGCCGCGTATGACGGCCTCAGTCCCGACGAGCAGGCGCAGGTCGTGCCGATCTTCGTCTCCGTTGATCCGGAGCGCGACACGGTCACGGCCATGGCCGACTATGTCGATCTGTTCCATCCGCAGCTGGTCGGGCTGACCGGCACGCCCGAGGAGACCGACGCCGCGGCCAAGGCCTACCGGGTCTACTATCGCAAGGCGGAGAGCGAGAGCGCTACCGACTATCTCGTCGATCACTCGACCTTCACCTACCTGATGGACGGCGAGAACCGCTACATCACCCATTTCGGCCATGACGCCCAGCCGGACGAGATCGTCCAGGCGATCCGTCGCCATCTCGGGAGCGCGGGCTAGACCAGTGTACCGCCACGGTCCGGCGGCGTGGCCTTGGCTGGCGGCCGCCGGGCGAGCCGATAGGCCAGCTTCTGCCGGGCCAGCTGCGTGATCGTCGCGCGGTCGGCGCTCGAGGGTGCCTGAAACACCACCTCGACCAGGCTCACCGGGTCCAGCGCCGTGACCCGCTGGGCGCTGCCGATGACGGCGATCTCGATGATGATCTCGTCGAGCTCGTTCGACATGGTATCGCTCTGCCGCTAGCCCCGAGACAGGACGGCGCACCTCGGCCGTGCGCTGCTCCGCGATGTCGAGCCTCGAGCAAGGTGGCTGCCGTTCGGCCATTGCAGCACGGCGGCGCCATCGGCCATTTCGGTCTGCCTCGCTTGATACCTCTCTGATACGGTATCACTTCCGGTCGCTGCTGCAAAGAGTGCCGGACTTTGGCGCCAACGGTGATTGCGCGCCGCCGTTTCAGCGTGGCTGTGTTGCATCCCGGGCAATGGACAATGGACGGTCAGCGCTCTAATTGCCTCGTGGGATCGATATATCGAACTGATAGGTGGTTGCGCTGCGAACGGCGCGTGGGGATCGGCATGGTGCGGGCGGAGCATCGAAGGGGCGCTCGTGAGCTGGGTCGCCGGCTGGTGCCGGGACTGGTTGCCTGCGCGGTGCTGGCAGGGCTGGCGGGCGATGCCCCGGCCCAGCCGCCGGCCATGGTCCAGGTCGATCCGGTGGTCACCGAGCCGCTGGTGCAGACCGTCGGCATTCTCGGACGGGTCGTCGCCAAGGAGGAGGGGCCGGTGGCTGCCCGGGTTGCCGGTCCCGTCGCCGAGATGGTGGTCGAGGTGGGCGATCGGGTCGAGGCTGGAGCCCTGCTCGCGGTCCTCGACACCACGCGGCTGGCGCTGGATCGGGCGCTTGCCGATGCCGATCTCAAGGCAACCGAGGCCGAGCTCATGGCCGCCGAGCGCGAGCTGGAGCTGATCGATCTGGAGCGCCAGCGGCTGATCCAGCTCGAGGGGTCGGCGGCCTTCTCCCGCGCCCGGCTCGACGACAAGGCCAAGGAGGCGCTGGTCGCCGCGAGCCGCATCGAGGCGGCGGCGGCACGACTGGCGCGGGCCCAGGTCATGCTCGACTATCGCGACGCCGATCTCGGCGACGCCGAGATCCGAGCCCCGTTCCCGGGTGTGGTCGTGGCCCGGCATGTCAGCGCCGGGGCGCATGTCCAGGTCGGCGAGCCGGTTGTGAGCCTGGTCGACGACCACGATGTCGAGGTCGAGGCCGATATCCCGGCCGAACGCCTGGCCGAGCTCGAGGCAGGGCTGCCGGTCACGGTCGAGCTCGCCGGCGGTGGCACCGACGAGGCCGTGCTGCGTGCCATCGTGCCGGTCGAGAACCCCTTGACGCGAACCCGTGCCGTGCGCTTCGCGGCCGAGAACGGCGGGCTCAGCGAGGCCCGGGCGATCGGTCAGAGTGTCACCGTCAGGTTGCCGGTCGGGGCGGCGCGTGACGTGGTCACGGTGCACAAGGACGCGGTTACCGTCGGTCTCGACGGGCGGCAGGTCTTCGTCGTCGATGACGACGACACCGTGCAGCCGCGCCTCGTCATGCTCGGCGACGCCGTCGGCCCGCGTTTCGAGGTGCTCGAGGGCCTCCTGCCCGGCGATCTCGTGGTGGTGCGCGGCAACGAGCGGTTGCAGCCCGGCCAGGCGGTCGCCTACGGCCCGCGCGAGGCGCCGGGTGACGATGGCGAAGCGCCAGCGCATGGCGAGCGGAGCTGAGTGCTTGAACCTCATCCGCCTCGCCATCGAGCGGCCGATCGCCGTGGTCGCCGCCGTGCTGATGGCGGTGCTGTTCGGCTACGTGGCGCTCCTCGGCATCCCGATCCAGCTCGCCCCCGACGTCACCAAGCCCGTGATCTCGATCACCACGACCTGGCCGGGTGCGGCACCCGCCGAGATCGAGCGCGAGATCGTCAACGAGCAGGAAGAGGTCATGAAGGGCCTCGAGGGGCTCGAGCGGATCGAGAGCAAGTCGGAGAACGGCCAGGCGACGGTGACCCTCGAGTTCGGGGTCGGTGCCAACATGGATCGCGCCTTGCTGCTCGTGGCCAACCGGCTGCAGCGGGTCTCCTCCTATCCGCCCGAGGCGACCGAGCCCACGATCTCGGCCTCGGGAGCGGACGACAATGCGATCGCCTGGTTCGTGATCACCAGGCAGCCGGGCAACGACCGGCCGATCGCGAGCTTCGGCAAGCTCGTCGAGGACACGGTCCAGGACCGCCTGCAGCGCGTGTCGGGGGTGGCGCGCGTCGACATCTTCGGCGGTGCCGAGCCGGAGCTGCAGGTCATCGTCAGCCCGGAGAACCTCGCCCGCTACAGGCTGACCGTGGCCGATGTCGTCGACACGCTGAGAGACGCCGGGATCGCGCTCACCGCGGGCGATGTCGCGGAGGGCAAGCGGCGCTACGTCGTCCGGACCGAGGGCGAGTTCAAGAGCCCCGCCGATGTCGAGGCCGTGGTGCTGCGCTCGATGGCCGATCCTTCGAGTGGCCGCCTCGGCAGGGTCACCGTCGCCGACATCGCCGAGGTCCGCTTCGGCACCACCGAGGTCGACTCGACCATTCGCGTGCTCGGCGAGGAGGCGCTGGTCGGCCGGGCGATCCGTGAGCTCGGCTCCAACGTCATCGAGACCATGGCGGGGGTCCGGGCCGCGGTCGAGGAACTCAACGCCTACGCCCTGCCCGATGCCGGGCTGGAAATGCGGCAGGTCTACGACGAGACCGTCTACATCAACAGTGCCATCAGCCTGGTGACTCAGAACATCTATGTCGGGGGCACGCTCGCGGCCTTGATGCTGCTCTTGTTCCTGCGCTCGGTCGGGGCCACGCTGATCGTCTCGGTCGCCATCCCGGTCTCGGTGATCGCGAGCTTCGTCGCCATGGCGGCGATGGGCCGGTCGATCAACGTCGTCTCGCTCGCCGGCATCGCCTTTGCCGTCGGCATGGTGGTGGATGCCGCGATCGTCGTGCTGGAGAACATCTACCGGCTGCGCCAGGAGGGCAGGTCGGCCAAGGACGCGGCCTATGAGGGGGCGGCGCAGGTCTGGGGGGCGATCCTGGTCTCGGCCTTGACCACGGTCATGGTCTTCATCCCGATCCTCACGATGGAACTGGAGGTGGGCCAGCTCTTCCGCGATATCGCGGTCGCCATCTCGGTCGCCGTCATCCTCTCGCTGCTGGTCGCCGTGACCCTGATCCCGGCGATGGCGCAGCGCCTGCTCGGCGGCAAGCGGGACGGCAGCCTCACCATGCTGCGGATCCCCGTGATCGATGACCTGGCCGCCCTCTTCGCTCGCTTCGTGCTGGCGACCACGCGGCTGATCGTGGCCTCGCGCACCCTCTCGATCGCCGTGGTGGTGCTGGTCACGACTACCGCCGGTGGCCTCGCCTGGGCCTTTCTGCCCAAGCTCGAATACCTGCCGCAGGGCAACCAGAACCTGGTCTTCGGCATCGTCATCCCGCCGCCGGGCTACAATCTCGAGACGATGACCGGGATCGCCACCGACATCGAGGGCTCGGTGCGCCGGCTCTGGGCGTCGGAGACCGGACCCGAGGAGACCGGGGACGGGCTGCCGAAGCTCGATCAGTTCTTCTTCGTGGCGTTCAGAGGCAACATGTTCGTCGGCGGCAGTGCGATCGAGATGCACCGGGCAGCCGAGCTCATCGGTCCCTTGAGTGCGCCGGTCTTCCGCGAGCCCGGCACGTTCGGCTTCGTCAGCCAACCCTCGATCTTCGGTGGCGGGATCGGCGGCGGGCGGACCATCGACTTCGACATTTCGGGGCCCGATCTCGAGACCGTGCTGCGGGTCGCCCTTCGCGCCACGGGCCTGATCGCCCAGGTCCTGCCGCGCGAGGCGGGCCACCAGTTCCGCCCCGACCCCGGCCTCGAGCTCGGGGCGCCCGAGATCCGGCTCACCCCCGACCGCGTTCGCCTCGCCGATGCCGGTGTGACGGCCCGCAACTTCGCCTTCAGCGTCGATGCCTTCAATGACGGGCTCAGGGTCGCCGAGATCACGGTCGACGGCAGCCGCATGGACCTGACCCTGAAGGGCAGGGAGGGGAGCACCACCTCGACCCAGGGGATCGCGGCATTGCCGATCGTCACCGCCGACGGCCAGATCCTGCCGGCGAGTGCGTTGGCAGCGGTCGAGGTGACGGCGGGCCCGACCGAGATCCGCCGGGTCGAGCGGCAGCGCACGGTCACGCTCAGGGTCAGCCCGTCGGCCGCCATGCCGCTCGAGCAGGCGCTCGACATCCTCGAGAGCGAGGTGATCGCCCCGCTCGAGGCCGAGGGGGTGCCGCCCGGCGTCCAGTTGCGCCTCTCGGGCACGGCGGATCAACTGACCCAGACCTTCAACGAGATGGTCCTCGACCTGTTGCTCGCCGTCGTCATCGTCTATCTGGTCATGGCAGTGCTGTTCGAGAGCTTCATCTTCCCGTTGATCATCCTGTTCGCGGTGCCGCTCGCCGCCGCCGGTGGCGTGGCCGGGCTCGTCGTGCTCAATCTCTTCACCTTCCAGCCGCTCGACATGCTGACCCTCTTGGGCTTCGTCATCCTCGTCGGCATCGTCGTCAACAACGCCATCCTGCTCGTCCACCAGACCGTCTTCGAACTCCGCACCGTCGGCCGCTCGCCGCTCGCCGCCATCCTGGCCGCCACCCGCAACCGTCTCCGGCCGATCTTCATGAGCACGCTCACCTCGATCTTCGGCATGCTGCCCCTGGTGCTCTTCCCGGGCCCCGGCTCGGAGCTCTATCGCGGCCTGGGCTCGGTCGTCGTCGGCGGGCTCTCGCTCTCCGCCGTCCTCACCCTCCTGCTCATTCCGCCCCTGCTGGCCCTCGGCCTGCGCCCGCTGCCGAGCCCGTTCCGCCGATCGGGCAAGAGCGCCAAGCCCGCCGCGGCCCCGGCGGAATAGCGACCGGATAGGAATAATAGCAAATCCACCCGGCGCGGTCAACGCCACCCTCGGGTTCGCTCGGCGGTCGGGCATGTGCCGCGCGGCCGGCCTCGACAGCGCGCTCGTGCACTAGCGTAACGCTTTCGGCCAACATGCTGATCAAGGCTCATGTGTGGCCCTCGCCCGCGACAACCTGTCCCCCTGGGTTCATTCGCAAAACCCGGGTTCGTTTGTGCGATTCCCGGGTTCGCTCGTCGCGTTTCTCGGGTTCGCTCGTCGACCGCTCGGGTCCAGAACGGGCAATTTGTAACGAGAAGTGACGGAATCTGCGCCATAAGCAACGCTAATGGCGCATGAAT
>DAIRDJ010000046.1:0-27556 GCA_036796215.1 Geminicoccaceae bacterium | reverse complement strand
GCGATCTCGTCGACGATGCCGTAGCTCGTGGCGTCGTCGGCCGCGGCGAAGCGGATGCTGCCATCGGTCTCGTCGACCCAGCCCGGCACCACCTCGTCGATGTCGACGAGCAGCGAGTCGACCGCGCCGAAGGTGGCCGCACGCGCCGCCTGGGCGATGTCGGTCGTCGCCCGCCCCTGGCCCTTGCGGGTGGCAAAGAGCGCGAGCTGGGCCTGCATCTGGTCGGCATAGATTTCGTCGAGCAGCGGCCGGGCCGCCTCGGCGAGCTGGGCGTCGGTCAGCTGGTCGGGGCTCTGGGTGATCTGCTGGGCCACCAGATGGGGGTAGGTGCAGACGGAGCGGAAGACGTCGTCGATCGGCCGGGTCGCGGCCAGGATCAAGGGCGTCTCGCGACCGCCGAGCAGCCCGCGCAGCGCCTGGTCGACAGCGCGCGAGTACTGGCGAAGGCGCACCTTCTCGCCTTCCGAGCCGTGGATCCGCCCGGCCGGCGAGCGATGCCCGATCGTGGCCTTGCCCACCGCGTGCATCGCGTCCTTGGGCATGCCCTGGACCTTGACCTCTTGCGGCGGCAGGTCGGCGAAGACCTCGACGACGCGCGCCTGGCCGGTCGACAAGGCGAGTACCAGGGCCTCGTGCGGGAAGGTGACGGCGCGCAGGAGCGGCTTGAGGTGGAAGCGGTCGGAGACCTGGACGAGCTGCTCCAGCTGGTTGGGCAGCCGGAAGGTGCGCATCGACTCCGGGGTGACGAGAACGGCGAGGCTGCGGGCCTGCGTCTGCCAGAACTCGTGGTCGTCGACGAGGTGCTCGAGCTGCTCCTCGATCGGCCAGATCAGCCGCTTGTCGACGCCGCCCGCCGCCATCTGGCGGACCGCCTCGAGGCCCAGATTCTTGAGTGCGAGCCGGTCGTGCTCGGCCTCCTGGCTGAGCGGGCTGGTCGGCAGATAGAGCGAGGCGCAGACGCTGCTGCGGGCTTCGGCCAGCGCCTTGATCTCGGCCTGGGTCGGTATGTCGACGTGCAACATCGAGGATGGGTCCTTTGGCGTGATCGCGTGCGTCAGGCTCTAGCCGTTGCCTGGCGATTGCGCCAGCCGAGGCGCACCCGCTTCTCGACCTCGACGATCGCGAACAGCACCGCACCTGTCGCCACGATCACCAGCCCGTCGGCGAAGGCCACAGGTGCCGTGTCGAACGGGATCGCCATGAACGGCGCGTAGGTGAAGGTGACCTGGAGAAGGACGACGGCGGTGATGCCGGCGAGCACGGCGGGTGTGCCGAACAGGCCCTTGATCGTCAAGGAGGCGCCGTAGGTGTAGCGGACACTGAAGAGATAGAAGATCTCCATCACCACGATGGTGTTGACCACCATGGTGCGGGCGAGCTCGAGCGGCAGGCCGCGGCTCTGGGCCCAGGCGAACATGCCGAACGCACCGATCAGAAAGAGGCAGGAGATGAAGACGATCCGCCAGATCACGTCGCCCCTGAGGATCGGCTCGTTCGCCGGCCGCGGCTGTTGCCGCATGGTGCCGGGCTCGGTGGGCTCGAAGGCGAGGACCATGGCGAGTGCCACCGAACTCACCATGTTGACCCACAAGAGCTGCACCGGCGTGATCGGCAGCTCGAGTCCGGCCAGGATCGCAAAGACGATGGTCATCGATTCGCCGCCGTTGATCGGCAGGAGAAAAAGGATGGTCTTCTTCAGATTGTCGTAGACCGTCCGCCCCTCGCGAACCGCCGCCACGATCGAGGCGAAATTGTCGTCGGCGAGCACCATCTCGCTCGCCTCCTTGGCGGCCTCAGTACCCTTCCTGCCCATCGCCACGCCGACATCGGCGCGCTTGAGGGCCGGCGCGTCGTTGACCCCGTCGCCGGTCATGGCAACGGTGAGCCCATCCGATTGCAGGGCTTCCACCAGCCGCAATTTGTGCTCGGGCGTGGTCCGGGCGAAGACCTGCGTCTCGAGGGCCGCCTGCTTCAAGGCCGCATCGTCCATCGCCTCGAGCTCGCGCCCGGTGAGCACGTGCGGATCGTCGGCGAGGCCGAGCTGCCGCGCGATGGCTTGCGCCGTCAGCGCATGATCACCGGTGATCATCACGACCCTGATGCCAGCGGTCTTGCAGGCCGCGACCGCCTCGATCGCCTCCTGGCGCGGCGGGTCGATGAAGCCCATGAGGCCGAGGAGCACCAGCCCCTCCTCGAGGTGGCCGTGGTCGAGGCCGTGGTGCTCGGACCCCACCCGCTTGATGGCGAAGCCCAGCACCCGCTCGCCCCGGGCGGCGAGCGCGCACGCCCGCTCGAGCCAGGCGTCGCGGTCGATCGCCTCGGGACCAGCCTCGCCCAAAACCTCGCCCGCAAGCTCGATCAGCCGCTCCGGTGCGCCCTTGACCAGGATGGCGTGACCGTCTCGGCCACCATGCAGGGTCGCCATGAACTTGTGCGCGGAATCGAAGGGGATCTCGTCGAGCCGGGCTTGCGCCTCGCGGCGCTCGGTCGGGTCGTGCCCGGCCTTCATCGCGAGAGCGCTGAGCGCTGCCTCCATCGGATCACCCACCGCCAGCCACTGGCCGTCCCTCTCCTTGATCTCGGCGTCGTTGCAGAGCATGGCGACCTCGAGCAGGGCGTCGAGGAGCGGGTCCGCCTTGGGATCGATCGTCCGGCCGGCCTGCTCGAACGTGCCCTCGGGCGCATAGCCAGCACCACTGACCTCGATGATGCCGGCTGCCGTTGCGATCGAGCGGACGGTCATCTCGTTCCTGGTCAGGGTCCCGGTCTTGTCCGAGCAGATCACCGAGACGGCACCCAGGGTCTCCACCGCCGGCAGCCGGCGGATGATCGCCTTGCGGCCGGCCATGCGCTGCACGCCGATCGCAAGCGTGACCGTCATCACCGCGGGCAAGCCTTCGGGAATAGCGGCGACGAAGAGGCCGACCACCGCCATGAAGGCCTCGACCAGGGCGAACCCCTGGACGAAAAGCGCCACGAGGAAGACGAGGATGGCGGCTGCCATGACAGCGAACGTGATCTGCCGGGCGAACTGGTCCATCTGGCGGATCAGCGGTGTTTTGAGCTCGACCACCTCGCTCAGCAAGCCACTGATCCGGCCGAGCTCGGTCCCGGTCGCCGTCGCCACCACCACGCCGGCACCCTGACCGGCCGCGACGAAGGTGCCGGAGAACGCCATCGAACTCCGGTCACCGAGGGCACTGTCGGCCTCGATCGCCTCGGTCTGCTTGTCGACCGGCACCGACTCGCCGGTGAGCGCTGCCTCGTCGAGCTTCAGGTTCTTGGCCCGGATCAACCGCAGGTCGGCCGGCACGCGGTCGCCCGCCTCGATCAGCACCAGATCGCCCGGCACCACCTCGTCGGCCGGCAGCTTCGTCTTCCGGCCGTCGCGGCGCACCGTGGTCTCGGGGTCGATCATGCTGCGAATGGCCTCGAGCGCGTCCTCGGCCTTGCCCTCCTGGAAAAAGCCGATCGCGGTATTGATCGCGACGACGGCGAGGATGACCAGCGCATCGATGGCATGCCCGATCGCCGCGGCGAGCGCCGCCGCCGCCAGGAGCACGTAGATCAGGAGATTGTCGAACTGTGCGAGAAAGCGCTTCAGCGGCCCACGCTTGACGGCGGCGGCCAGACGGTTGCGACCGTAGGTCTGCAGCCGGCGGGCAGCCTCGTCGGCGGTGAGCCCGGCCGGCGACGTCTCGAGGGCGGCGATGACGTCGGCCGTCGCCATGGCGGCCCAGTCGGTCGGCTCGCCAGCGCCAGCACCTGTGTTGCGGGCGAGCCCGGCAGCGGCCGTGTCGGTGGCCGGCCGGCCGGCGGCGGTCTGCGGGCGGTCTTCGTCAGGCGACATCGGCTCCACGCGCGTTCTGGATGGTCACTGGTTCTGGCGTTCTCCCGCATCTCCGAGTCACGCCACCATGAGATCTACCAGATCGCGCGCCGCTCACCCAACCCGCCGATGTCGCAGCGGTGCCGCTCTTCTTGGGCCGCGCGGCGCGCGGGGCCTAGCGCTCGCCCCAGTCGAAGCTCGCCAGGGCGGCCGTGGCGCTGTCGAGCTCGGCCAGCGCCTCGTCGAGCTGGGCGAGCTGGCGCTCGCGCTGCACCAAGGTCTCGGCGTCGGGCTCCAGCGCCAAGGGGATGGTCTCGATCGTCCAGAGCAGGCTGGCGAGCGAGGCACGCAAACTCAGCATGACCTCGGCCTGCTCGGCCGACAGCTCGTTCGCCGTGGCGAGGCGCAACTGCTCGAGCCGGCGATCGACCGCCCGGGCGGCGAGACGAAGGGCGGTGAGCGACGAGCCGGCACCACCATCGGCAATGCCGGCGATCTCCGCTCCCTTGCCGGTCGCCACCTCGGCCTCGAGCCGGTCGCGGAGTGCCGTGGCATGTGCGGCGGCAGCCGCGATGTCGCGCTCGAGTGCCACGAGCGTGCGTGTGACACCGACCGGGCTCGCCACGGCCGGCACCGCCCAGAGGGCCAGCAGGAGCATCACCAGGGGCACGCCCTTCATCCCGAATTCGCCCCACGGGCTTACCATCTGCTCGCTCCTCGTCGTCCGGCTGCGTTCTCGAGGCGATCTTGCCAGGGCAGGGTGAAGATTCCGTTAACGCTGCCGGGCTCGCCCTGCAGTCGCGATACGGTACTTGACGAACCGGTCCCGACGGGCCTACCAACGCCTCCCAAAGCGGCCGGATTCGGGCGCTCTTTTTTTGTTGATTCCCCCAAAGAATGAGGACGGGTCATGGCCAGACGTTGCAGTCTGACGGGCAAGGGCGTGCAGGCCGGCAACAATGTCAGCCACGCCAACAACAAGACGCGGCGGCGCTTTCTGCCGAACATCCAGAGCCGCCGGCTGTTCAGCGAGACGCTGGGGCGCAGCGTTCGCCTGAAGATCGCCGCCAACACGCTGCGCACCATCGAGAAGCGCGGTGGCCTCGACGGCTATCTTTTGAGCAGCAGCGAAGCCGCCCTGCCGGCGGAGCTCGTCCGGGTCCGCCGGCTGCTCGAGGCGTCCAGGGCGACCGCTTGAGCCGGCGCGGCGAGCGGCCGGTGACGGCACCGCCCTGGTCCGTGCCGATCGCCGTCATGGCGATGACGGTGATCGTCATCGCCTCGAACATCCTGGTTCAGTATCCGGTCAACGACTGGCTGACCTGGGGTGCCTTCACCTATCCCGTGGCCTTTCTGGTGACCGACCTCGCCAACCGGCGGCTCGGCCCGGCGGCGGCCCGCCGCGTCGTCTATGTCGGCTTCGCGCTCGCCGTGCTCTGCTCGGCGGTGCTCGCGACACCGCGCATTGCCGTGGCCTCAGGCACCGCCTTCCTGGCGGCGCAGCTGCTCGACATCCGCGTCTTCGACCGCCTGCGCCAGGGAACCTGGTGGCGGGCCCCCCTGGTCTCCTCGGCGATCGGCTCGACCGTCGACACCGCCCTTTTCTTCAGCCTCGCCTTCGCGCTCACGGGCCTGCCCTGGATCGGATGGGCGATCGGTGACCTCGGCGTCAAGCTCGCCGTGGCCCTCGCCATGCTGCTGCCGTTTCGCCTCTTGATGGGCGGCCGCGGCATCGGCGCCCGTCAGCCGGCATAGCTGAAGAGCAGGAGCAGGGTGCGCTGCAAGGCGGACTGGTTGTCATCGGCGATCAGCAGGATCGTCCGCGGCCCGGTACCATGCTCGAGGATCGCCAGCCCTTCGTAGTTCTCGGCCAAGGGGCCGGCGTCGATGCGGATCAGCGCCTCGCCGTCGAGGGTGCCCCAGTCCGCCGCTGCCGGAAGGTGGCTCCGGACGAGGCGGCTCTGCCAGCCGGCCAGCACACCGAGGGAGCGCTCGAGGACGTAGAGCCGGCCCGCGGTCCCAGGGTCGGCGGTCGCAGCGGCAGCCACCGGCTTGAAGCCGGGGGCGGTGGCGTAGCCGAAGGCGAGCACGCGATCCGCCTCGAGCCTCGCACCCTTGGCCACGTCCGGCGCCTGCCTCGCTCCCTCCGAGAGGGCGACGAGCGTGCCGTCGGGCAATCGGGCGAGAGCTTCGAGGCCCTGGTTGCGCGGCGAGCCTTCGACGAGCGGGCCCGCATGCAGCCGCTCGGTCGACCAGTCGCCGGAGGGCAGGGGCCGGAGCCGGCGCAGCGACGCGTCGTGCTCGAAAGCGGCATAGAGCGTGCCGTCCGGGGCCAGGGCCAGAGCCTCGCTGTCGAGCGGCTGCCGGTCCTCGGCATCGCCGAGCAGGACCCCCACCCGCCAGTCCTCGAGGCCGAGGGCGCCGGTTTGCGGATCGAGGTCGACCGCCGCCCGCCACAGCACCGCCCGGTCGCTGAGCAGCCAGAGTGTGTGGCCGTCGGTCTCGATCGCGGAGAAACCGCCGAACCGCGGGTCACGGCTGGAAAGCTGAAAAGCGGCGAGCAGCTCTACCCCAGCTGCTGTACGCAACCCTAAAGGCTCGTCTATCAGGCGTGAGATCGTGACAGAAGGCGGCTGACCCGGTATGGCCGTATCGGCAGCGCAGCCCATGCCGAGCACGCCTGTGGCGACGAGCGCAGCCAGCCATCGACCGACGCACTTTCTCGATCGCAGGCGGTCCGCGCTGCGCTCGGCGTGTGGCGGCGGCACCGTCCTGCAACCCGTGATGCGCCAGTCCCCTCGATGTCTCACGCTTTCGCCCTGGCTCTGGTCTACGCCCTGGTCCTGCAGTCAGCGTCGTTGCTGCACGCGGCCGCGGCCGGCTGGGCCGCCACCCGCCAGGTGGCGCTGGAGCCCATGGCGCTGATCGGAGCACCCGTGGCCGCGGCCGCCGGTATGGCACTCCTGGTCGATACCGTCACGGCGGCACTCGGTATCGCCCCCGCACTTGCAGGAAATGGGGAGCGGCTGCCTCGCCTCGCCTTCATCCTCTGGCTCGCTGCTGCCACCCTCCTGCTCGCGGCCCTCGTGCTCCACGAAACCAGCCGGCTCGGCCGCGTCTGGCGCGCGATGGGCGCCAATGCCCGGGGCCTTGTCGCCATCGGTGTTTCGGTTCGCCTCGCCTTGCCGACACTTTTGGGACTGACACTCGCGGCCTTCGCCGGGCTCCTCGCCGTGCCGCCCAATCCCACCGACTGGTTGCCGCTCGCCTGCCTCGCACTCGTGGCCTTGGCCCTGCCCGACCGGCCGCAGGGCCGGGCCACGCTCGGCGTGCTGCTGGCCTGCCTCGCCGGGGCCCTGGTCGGCGGGCTGGCGCTCGTGTTCGGGCCAGAGCTGCGGATGCTGGTCGTTGCGACGGCAGCCCTCCTGGCCGCCCGCTTCGTCCTCCCGCACCTCGCGCGCCAGAGCGTCGGTTGATGTCGGCCGACGGATGCGCATAGCCCCGCTCCTTACCGCACTCGCCCCGTTCCTGGTCCTGCCGGCCTTGCTCGCCGGCTTGGGCCATCCGGCAGCGCTGCCGTTCGCAAGCTTCGCGGCCGGGCTCTTCCTGCTGACCGTTGCAGCCCTCGTGGCCATCGGCGTCGCCCGCCTGCCGCTCTTGTGCCTCGGCGGGATCGCGGCCGCGGGGGCCGCCCTGATGCCGATCCTGACGATCGATCTCGGCTGGCCCAATGCTGCCGCCCTGGCGGTGACACCGCTCCTGGGCCTCGCCCTCGGCGGCCTCGTCTGGCTCGCGATCCGTGGGCTTGCCGCCACCTTTGCCGCGGGCGTGCTGCTCGCCCTCCTGCTCGGCCTTGCCAGCCTGCCCTTGGTGACGGCCGAGCCCGATCTTCAGCTGGGCGGGCTCACGGTCGACGGCTTCCTGCTGCTGCCGCTCGCCGTTCTGGGCATCCTTCTGCTCGCCTCGGCCCGGTTCGCGGGCTCGCCCGCCGCCCGGCTGCACGAGGCTGCGACCGCAGTGCTTCTGCCGGCCGACGGCCTCGGCCTCGATCTTTTCGCCTTTCGGGCAACGGCAGTGATGCTGGCGGCGGCGATTGCGGCCTTCGGCGGCGGGATCCTCGCCCTCGGGCCGGCCCCGCTCGTCGGCATCGATCCGGGCGAGTGGGTCGCCCTCTCGCTCGCCCTTTTCGCCATCGGCCGGCTTGGCGGCAGGCGGCTCGGCGCAGCGCTCTTGGCCGCCCTGCCGCTGGCGCTCTTGCCCAAGCTCACGATCAGCCTCGCCCCGCACTTCATCGATCTCACGCTCGCAACCGCCCTCGCCGCCATCATCCTGCAGCTGGTCGTGCGCGCCGACGGCTCGCTCGCCTGGCAGCCGGCCGGCCAACCCTCGGCCGGCAGCCTGGCAAAGACGCAGCTCACCGCACCGCAATGGGCCGAGCGATGAGCGATCTCATCCTCGATCAGCCGCTCCGGCCGCTCATGGAGCTGGTCGAGGTCAGCCTGGAGCGCCGCGGTGCCCTGGCCATCGATCGCCTCACCTGCGGCTTCGATGCCGCCTCGATCACCGGCGTAATCGGCCTCGACGGCCCCGATGACGGCCCCGGCGACGGCCCCGACGGTTGCATGGGGGCGCGCGCTGCACTCCGCGATCTCGTCACCGGCCACGCCTTGCCGACCGCCGGCATCCTGCGTTTCGGCGGCCTGCGCATCGACCGGCTGGGGGCCACGGCCCGGGTCCGCCTCGGCATCCTCGCGATGCGCCGCCGCCGGCTGCAGCCGACGGGCTCGGTGCGTGACATGCTGATCGCGGCCCGGGTGACGATCGCGAGGCCCGCCGCCCGGCTCGTCCTCGATCTCGGCGCCGGGCCGTCCGCGGCGGATGGCGAGGACATCGCCGCCATCCTGGACTTTCTCGACATCCAGAGCCTCGCCGACCGGCCCGTCCAGAGCCTGGCCGGGCTCGAGGCCCGGCTCGCCGAGCTCGCCCGCTGCCTCGCCCAGCGCCCGCGCCTCTTGCTGCTCGAGCACCAGCTCGCCGGGCTCGGGGCCGCCGATCGCACCAGCCTCGCCCAGCTCCTCGACCGGCTGCGCAAGGCCGTCCTCACCCTGGTGGTCATCGAGGACGATCTCGCCACGCTCGGCCGGCTCGCCGATCGCTGCCTCGTGCTCGATCGCGGCCGGCTGGTCGCCGCAGCGACACCGGCGGCGATCGGCGCCTCCGCCCGCGTCTACCGCCTGCTCACTGGGGCCACACTCTGATGCCGGCATTGCTGGAGGTGCGCGGCCTCGAAGCCGTCGCCGACGGTGAGTGGCTGATCCGCGAGGTGTCGCTCGAGGTCAGGGAAGGCAGCACGGTGGCCCTGGTCGGTGGGGCCCAGGCCGGCAAGTCGGTGCTGCTCGAGCTCTTGCTGGGCCTGCGCCCGGCGCGCGGTGGCGTCATTCGCCTCGGCGGGCACGACCTGATGCCGATGGGCCCGCTCGCCCGCCAGCAGCTCGGTCTGCGCTGTGCCTGGCAAACGCCACCGCTGTTTCCCGGCCTCTCGGTCCGCGAGCATCTGGTCCTGGCGACAGCCTCGGTGCGTCCGGCGGGTACCGCCTTCGAGCGGGTCGCCGATTATCTGCCGGAGCTCAAGGATCTGCTCGACCAGCCGGTCACCGGCCTCGAGCCCGCGTTGCAGCGGCTGGTCGATCTCGGCCGCGCCCTGCTCGGTCTGCCGCGGCTCCTGCTGATCGACGGCCTCCTGCCGGTGCTCGGCCTAAAGCGGGCGGGCGAACTGCTCCAGCGCCTCGGCCGTGGCGGCTACACGCTGCTCGTCGCCGACCGCTACGCCGAGGCGGCCCTGACGGTGGCGGATCGCGGCTATGTCATCGCCCAGGGCCGGCTGGTGGCCAAAGGCCGCCCCGCCGAACTCCTGGCCGACCCCCGGCTGCTTCAGGCTTGCGCCGGTGACCCTGGCGCCTACGACTGACGATCGAACCAACAAACAAGAACGGCCCGCCGATGCGGGCCGTTCGTCCATCACCGTCGATGCTGTCGGCTTACTCGCGGTTGCCGAAGAGATGCAGCAGCATCATGAAGAGATTGATGAAGTTGAGGTAGAGGCTGAGGGCACCCATGATCGCCATCTTCGACAGCATCTCATGGCCGGCCAACTCCGTGTACTCTTCCTTGATCCGCTGCGAGTCGTAGGCGGTGAGGCCGGTGAAGACCAGCACGCCGATCACGCTGATCGCGAACTGCAGGGCCGAGCTGCCGATGAAGATGTTGACCAGCGACGCGATGATGATGCCGATCAGCCCCATGATCAGGAACGAGCCGAACTTCGATAAGTCGCGCTTGGTCGTGTAGCCATAAAGGCTCATCGCCCCGAACGTGCCGGCGGTGATGAAGAAGACCCGGGCGATGCTGGTGCCGGTAAAGACCAGAAAGATGCTGGCCAGCGACAGGCCCATGGCCACCGCGAACGCCCAGAAGGTGAGCTGGGTGGCGCTCACGCTCATCGTCCGCACCTTGGCACCGAGGAAGAAGATGAAGCCCAGGGGGGCGAGCATGACCACCCACTTCAACGGCGTGCCGAAGATCAGCTGCACCATGAAGGGTGTGGAGGCCGTCACGAACGCCGTGAGGCCGGTCAAGACCAGTGCCAGGCCCATGTAGTTGTAGACCGACAGCATGTGGCTGCGCAGGCCGACATCGAACTCTTCGGCGCCGACGCGGCCTTGTGCCAGTCGTGCATCCATCCGTGGTTCCATCGTCTGTCACCTCTTGAGAGCAAGCTAGAAAATCGCAAATGACGTGCTCTGGTATATGGCAGAAGGCCGCGGCCGATCAAGCCGAGCCGCGGCCGTTTCCACCATTCGGAAATGCCCAAAACGGATTATGACGAAAGTTTCATCGATCGGCAAAAACCGTTTCTCCGCGATTGCTTAACCGACGATGAAGAAACCGTCAGGGACTGCGCAGAATGGTGGCCGCGGGCACACCCAGCACACGCTGCAGACCGACCGCACCGATCACCAGGGTCGCGAGCACGGCGACCACCGGCACCGCCGAGGCGAGCAGCGGGGTCAGGCTCCAGCTCAGACCCATGCCGAACGCCACCACGGCAAAGCTCGAGGCGAGGCCGAGCACGGCGCCCAGCACCGCGGCGACGATCCCGATCATCAGGTACTGCGCCAGGAAGATCCGCCCGATCTGCTGCCGTTCCGCGCCCACCACCTTGAACAGCACGCTCTGCCGCAGCTGTGCCCGGCGTGCGGCGGCCAGGGCACTGACCAGGACGGCAAGGCCGGTCAACAGCGTCACCCCGGCCATGAACCGGACGGCGAGCCCGATCTGCCCGAGGATCGCCTCGACCCGGGCGATGATGTCGGCGATCGCGAAGGGCGTGACGTTCGGCAGGTCGCGCGCCATCCGGTCGATCAGGGCGGTCTGGTCGGCGCCGGCGACGTCGACCGTGGCGACCAGGGTGTGCGGTGCCTGATCGATCACCCCGGGGCTCAGCACGAAGATGAAGTCGACCCGCCCCTCGGACCAGTCGATCTCGCGCCGGAGATTGGCGATCTCCGCCTCGACCATGCGGCCCATCACGTTGAAGGTGAGCGTGTCGCCGATGCCGACGCCGTAGCCGATCGCCACTTCGTCCTCGACCGAGACGAGCGGCGGGCCGGCATAGTCGGCGGGCCACCAGGCCCCCGCCACGATCTCCCCGGGCGGTGGCGCGGCCGAACGATAGGAGAGCCCGCGGTCGCGGCGCACCGTCCAGCGCACGTTCTCGGCGATCTCGACCGCATCGACCGCCTGGCCCGCGATCCGCACGATCCGCGCCCGGAGCACCGGCTCCAGCTGCAGGATGCGGGCACTAGGGAAGGCCTCGACGATCGCCCTGAAGTCCTCTTGCTGGTGCGGCTGGATGTCGATGAAGACGGCGCCGGGTGCGTCAGCCTGGCGGTTCTGCACGAGCTCGCGCGAGATGCTGTACTCGACCAAGAGCACGGTCGTCAGCACCGCGGTCCCGGCGGCGAGCGCCACGACCGATGCGACAGCGGCCCCCTCGCCGCGTCGCAGCTGACTCAGGGCAAGTCGCGTGAGCCCCGTGCTCCGCTGTGCCACAAGACCGACGGCCGCAAGCCCGAGCCGGGCGAGCCCCTGGATCAGCGCCGCGGCGACCGCGACGATGCCGAGAAAGACCGCGGCAATGACCCGATCCGGCACGGCGAGCACGGCTGTGGCTGCGAGCACCACGCCGACCCCGAGAAGCCAGGGCCAGCGCCGCTGCCGGGCCCGCCGCCCGGGGTCGGTGGCCGGGGCCGTCGCGTCGTCGCGAAAGAGGGCCGCGGGCGTGATCGCCGTTGCCCGGAGGAGCGGCAAGGCGGTGAAGAGCGCGGCGGTCGCGAGCGCGAAGAGGGCTGCTGAGGCAATGGCCCCGGGCTGCACCCCGATCGCGAGCTCGAACGGCAGCAGGTCTGCCGGCAGCAGATGCACGGCATAGGGCAGGGCCGTGCCGAGCAGGGCACCGAGGCCGAGCCCGGCCGCGCACAGGAGGCAGACCTGCAGCCCGCAGATCAGGGCGATATCGCGCCTGGTCGTGCCGATGCAGCGCAGGGTGGCGATCGTCCGCTGGCGCGAGCGCAGATGCGCATCGACCACGATGCCGACCCCGAGCCCGCCGATCAGCAAAGCCGCGATGCCGGCGAGCGACAGATAGCTCGCCAGGCGATCGGCGTTGCGGGCGATCCGCGGCTGCAGCGATTCGACGGTCTGGGTCCGCCAGGCCGCATCGGCGAAGTCGCGGCGCAGCGTCTCGGCGAGGGCACCGGCCGCGGCCGGATCGGCGAGTGCCAGCCCGTAGCTGTGCCGGGCGAGCGCACCTGGGGCCAGGATGCCGAGGGCATCGAGGGTCTCCTGATGCACCATGAGCCGGGGCCCGAGCCCGACGAAATAGCCGAGCCGGTCGGGCTCGGAAACGATGACGCCGCGGATCTCGACCCGGCCCGAGCCGAGCTCGAACGTATCGCCGACCTCGATCTGCAGCCGCTGCAACAGGCTCTGCTCGGCCAGGGCCCCGCGCTTGCCGAGGGCCGCGTCGAGCGACTGGTCGGGCTCGAGCCGCACCTGCCCGAACAGCGGGTAGAGGTCGTCCACGGCCTTGAGCGATACCGGCACCTGCCGACCGTTGTCGGCAAAGGCGATGGCGTTGGTGACGACCGAATGGCTGACCCCTGCCCCCTCGGGCACGATCGCCTGGAGCTCGTCCTCGGGGAGTGCCCGATTGGTCGATTCGATGACGAGATCGCCGCCCAGCAGGGCGCGCGCATCGCGGGCCACGGTGTCCGTCACACTCTGCCGCAGCGAGCCGATGCCGGTGATGGTCGCAACGCCGAGCGTCAGGCAGGCGAGAATGATGAGGGCCGCCGCCCGACTGCCCCGGAGATCGCGCCAGGCGATCTTTGGCAAAGCGAAGGTGGGATCGCGCCAGGCGATCTTTGGCAAAGCGAGCGCGCTCAAGAGGCCGCACTCACGAGCCGGCTTTCCTGGAGCGTGCCGTCATCGAGCCTGCCGTCGCTCATCCGCCGCGTCTCGTCGGCGAGCGAGGCCAAGGCCGGATCGTGGGTGATCAAAAAGAGCGTGGCATTGTGCCGCTCGCGCGCCTTAAACATGAGCTCGGCGATCTGCCGCCCGGTCGACCGGTCGAGATTGCCGGTGGGCTCGTCCGCAAGGAGCAGCTGCGGCTCGTTGGCCAGCGCCCGGGCCAGGGCCACCCGCTGCTGCTCGCCGCCCGAAAGCTGGCTCGGATAGTGCTCGAGGCGCTTCTCTAGCCCGACCTCGGCGAGCCCGGCCCGGGCCCGCTCGAAGGCATCCCGCTTGCCCGCGAGCTCGAGCGGCAGGGCCACGTTCTCGAGTGCGGTCATGGTCGGGATCAGGTGAAAGGACTGAAAGAGCACCCCCACCCGCTGCCGGCGGAAGAGGGCGAGCCCGTCCTCGTCGAGACTGCCGAGATCGGTGCCCGCGACCTCGACCGTACCACGCGTCGGCTGCTCGATGCCGCCGATGATCGCCAAGAGGCTGGACTTGCCGGAACCCGATGGGCCCACCACACTGAGGCTGGTGCCGGCCGCCACGTCGAGATCCACACCTCTGAGGATGTGAACCGGGCCGGCGCTGCTGGCCAAGGTCAAATGCACGTCCCGCAATCGGATCATGAAGCCCGAGCTTTCGTCAATGAGTGAACCCGGAACCAGAAGTGGGAGCCATTGCCGCTTCCTCAACCTCGCGCGTGCCCTGATCCTCCTTGCAGCCCTGGCCGCGGGCCCGGCCCTGGCCGCGGACTGCCGCCTCGCCGTGCTCGGCGATTCGCTCGCCGCGGGCTATGGCGTCGATTTCGACGACGCCTTCCCTGCCCAGCTCGAGCGGGCCCTCGCGCGCCAAGGCGTGGTGTGCGAGGTCCTGAATGCCGGCGTCTCGGGCGACACCTCGGCCGGTGGGCTCAGCCGCATCGACTGGGTGCTCGGCGACCAGCCGACCCACCTCCTGATCGAGCTCGGCGGCAACGATGCGTTGCGCGCCATCCCGACCGAGACCCTGGAGAGTAATCTCGCCGGCATTATCGAGCGGGCCCAGGCGTCCGGCGTCGAGGTCAAGCTCGCGGGCATGCTCGCCCCGCCCAATCTCGGCGCCCGCTACACCGACGCCTTCGCCGCGGTCTACCCGCGGCTCGCCGAGCGCTTCGACATCCCCCTCTACGCCTTCTTCCTCGAGGGTGCCGTGGGCGAGCCGGAGCTGATGCTGCCCGACGGCATCCACCCCAACGCCGCCGGTGTCGCCGCCATCGTCGAGCGCATCCTGCCGGGCATCCTCGGCTGGCTCGACGGGGCCTGAACCGGCACCGTCTTTGCCCTTGACGCTGGGCCCGCTTCGCCCCGATCCTCACCCCGATCAGGTGGCAGCCGGCCTCGGCCGAATGAGCAACAGGTGTGACTTACCCACATCTTGTTGATAGTCATGGGGATAGCATGCAGGTTGTGGGTGAGGATGTGGATAAGCCCGCGGACAAGCGCCGGTGCACGAGCCTTCTCCCAACCCGACCACTTGCGGCAAAATGTCCCCGCGTCGCCTTGGAGCATCGTTCGAGCAGCCGTGCCGGCGGCACAGTCCGCGGCGACGCGAGACAATGGCCGCGGCGCCACGAACCATCAGACCGCCTGCTTGAGGGAGGAATTACATGTCGGACATCTATCCGGTTTCGGCCGACTGGGCCAAGTCGGCCCACTGCGACAAGACCCGCTACGAGGGGCTCTACAAAGAATCGGTGGATAACCCCGACACCTTCTGGGCCGGGCAAGCCGAACGCCTGACCTGGACCAAAAAGCCGACCAGGATCAAGAACACCACCTTCGAGGGCAACGTCTCGATCAAGTGGTACGAGGACGGCGAGCTCAACGTCGCCTATAACTGCATCGACCGCCACCTCGACAAGCGCGGCGATCAGGTCGCCATCATCTGGGAAGGCGACAACCCCGAGGTCGACGCCAAGATCACCTACAAGGAACTGCACGAGAAGGTCTGCAAGACCGCCAACGTGCTGAAATCCATGGGGGTCAGGAAGGGTGACCGGGTCACCATTTATCTGCCGATGATCCCGGAGGCCGCCTACACCATGCTCGCCTGCGCCAGGATTGGGGCCATCCACTCCGTCGTCTTCGGCGGCTTCTCGCCCGACAGCCTCGCCGACCGCATCAACGGCTGCGACTCCAAGCTCGTCGTGACATCCGACGGCGGGCTCAGGGGCGGCAAGACCGTGCCCTTGAAGACCAACGCCGACAAGGCGCTCGAGAAATGCGCGCCCGACGTCAAGATCCTGATGTTCCGCCACAGCGGCATCGAGGTGCCGATGACCGAGGGCCGCGACGTCGACGGCCGGGTCGCCGTCAGTGCCGCCAGCCCCGACTGCCCGTGCGAGCCGATGAACGCCGAGGACCCGCTCTTCATCCTCTACACCTCGGGCTCGACCGGCATGCCCAAGGGCGTGCTGCACACCACCGGCGGCTACCTCGTCTTCGCGTCGCTGACCCACCAGTACGTCTTCGACTACCGCGACGGCGACATCTACTGGTGCACCGCCGATGTCGGCTGGGTCACCGGCCACAGCTACATCGTCTACGGGCCCCTGGCCAACGGGGCGACCACCCTGATGTTCGAGGGTGTGCCCAACTACCCCTCGATGTCCCGCTTCTGGAACGTCGTCGACAAGCACCAGGTCACCATCTTCTATACCGCCCCCACCGCCATCCGGGCACTCATGCAAAGAGGCGACGACCCGGTCAAGGCCACCTCCAGGAAGTCGCTCAGGCTCCTGGGCTCCGTCGGCGAGCCCATCAACCCCGAAGCCTGGCGCTGGTACCACGAGGTCGTCGGCGACGGCCGCTGCCCGATCGTCGACACCTGGTGGCAGACCGAGACCGGCGGCATCCTCATCACGCCCTTGCCCGGTGCGATCGACCAGAAGCCCGGCTCCGCCACGCTGCCCTTCTTCGGCGTCAAGCCCGCCATCCTCGACAACGAGGGCAACGCCCTCGACGGCGTCGCCGAAGGCAACCTCGTCATCACCGACAGCTGGCCAGGGCAAATGCGCACCGTCTACGGCGACCACGAGCGCTTCGTCCAAACCTACTTCTCGACCTTCAAGGGCCTCTACTTCACCGGCGACGGCGCCAGGCGCGACAAGGACGGCTACTACTGGATCACCGGCCGCGTCGACGACGTCATCAACGTCTCCGGCCACCGCATGGGCACCGCCGAAGTCGAAAGCTCGCTCGTCGCCCACCCAGCCGTAGCCGAAGCCGCCGTCGTCGGCTTCCCCCACGACATCAAGGGCCAAGGCATCTACTGCTACGTCACCCTCCAAAACGGCATCGAACCCTCCGAAGAACTTCGCGCCGACCTCGTCAAACACGTCCGCAACGACATCGGCCCCATCGCCAGCCCCGACTTCATCCAATGGGCCCCAGGCCTGCCCAAAACCCGCAGCGGCAAAATCATGCGCCGAATCTTGCGCAAAATCGCCGCCAACGAACACGACCAACTCGGCGACACCAGCACCCTCGCCGACCCCGCCGTCGTCGACGACCTGGTCAAGCACCGCAAGGGGGCGTAGGGCGAAGCAAAGAAAGGATGTGGGGAGGATGATCCTCCCCACGCCCCACCGCCTAACATTTTGGCGTACCGCACAGCCTCATTGGAGCCATTTTTGACATATTGACTAACGCGGCACGGGCGTTACGATCATCATACAGTTGTTTACCGAACGGTAAGGGTGGCGCGGTATCGTCAAGCTACCCCAAGAGGAGTTTCGTGATGCCCACAAGCTTGTCCCAGCTAATCGAAATGGCTAAGAAAGTGAAGATGAGCCAGGATGAAAAGCTAGAGCAGAGAAATAGCTTCGTTTATGGAAATACGAAGCTGGAAAATGACGCTGTTACAAAAGAGCTGGTAGCTGAGTTATCTGGCGCTGGCGCGAAGTGATTTGAAAGCAGCGGGTAGAAAGGGGGCGAATCCGAAGGATGAGCCCTCTTTTTTGATGGCAAGGGCATGACGGACGAGGAGAAACTCAGGCTAGAAGTCGAAAACGGCTTCAGACAATTTGACAAAACTATAGAGTTAATTGAGTATTTTCTCGATAGAGATACGCCATTTTATCTGACACCTAACATTATACTGGAACTCCAAAAAGAGGCTGTGGACGGAATTGAAAAAGACGCAGGTAGAGTGCGCACGACAGCGGTGAGAATTTCGGGAAGCGAACATACGCCTCCAGGTCCTGCACTTGTTCACATGAGATTAGTAGAATTATGTGAATTTGTGAATGGCAATTGGCATGAAAGATCGCCCTTCTTTTTATCTGCTTATTGCATGTGGCGATTGAACTGGGTGCATCCCTTCTCAGATGGCAACGGTAGAACTGCCAGAGTTCTTTCTTATATGGTACTTTGTGTGAAGCTTGGATACAGATTGCCAGGGAAGCCTACAATTGTCGAACAAATAGAGAGCAACAAGCAACCTTATATCGAAGCATTAGAAGCCGCCGACAAGAGTGTGGAGGCGGATAGCTTTGACATTTCGCTCATGGAATCCATGATAAAGGATATGCTCGCGAGACAACTGCTCGGAGTGATTCAGGCCGCAGGCGGCGAAGTGGAGATATAGGCGATTAAGCGTCAAACGACGCCTCCTTTTTTGGAGCTTAGTGAATTTCGATTCCGCGAGAATCATTTGAACCTTTTCCCGATTCGTGCTTAGCGGGATACCTACGTTTTTAACCATTGCGCCCTGTTTCACTCCGTCGCAGAGGTCACCCCCGCAGCCGCGACCACGCGCAAGCGATACGCTCGCAGGACATCACCGATGCCGATCGAGACGGTGCCTTTCGACAGTGCGCAGTACCTGAAGACCGAGGCGGACATCGCCCGCTACCTCGAGGCCGTGCTGGAGGCGAACGACCCGGCCCTCCACCGCCACGCCCGCACCCAGATCGCCCGCGCCAGAGCCGCGATCCGCCACGCCCGCAACAGCTCAGACTGACCCGTTCCACCACGGTCATTCCCCGACCGGCTGCCCATCTTGTGATCGCAAGCCGAAAGCAACGCCATCGACCCAACCCGTCGCATGCCCCAGCACGGCTTTGGCTTGCATCTGGTCGGCGCCGCACTGAACTATAGACCCACCATCACATCGCATTCGGGGAATCGAGATGCGGGTTGCTCTGAGCGAAGCCGAAGGACAGCTCACCGAGCTCGTCCGGCTGGCAGAGGGCGGCGACGAGGTCGTCCTGACCCGGCACGGCGAACCGGTAGTGCGGCTGGTGCCGGTGAAGACCATGCCCTCGGCCGAGGAGCGCCGCCGCGTGCTTGAGGAAGTATGGGCCGCCGGCAAGGCGGCAGCGAGCCCCGGACCGAGTGCGGCGCGCAGCCAGGACTTTCTCTATAACGAGGACGGCCTGCCCGGATGATCGTCGTCGACAGGTCCACGAGGAACGAACCATGCCAAAGGAAACGATCAGCAGCTACACGATGGCCGAGATCCAGAAGATGATCGCCGAGGGTGACTACTGGCCAACGTCCCCCGACGCCCCCGAGATCGAGCTCGACGAGGACTTCTGGCGCAACGCCCGCATCGTCATGCCCAAGCCCACGAAAGAGACCATCTCGCTCTGCGTCGACCACGACATCCTCGCTTGGTTCCGCGCCAAGGGCCGCGGCTACCAAAGCCGCATGAACGCCGTGCTCCGCGCCTACGTCGAAAGCCAGCGCACGGCATCCGATCGCCAGCGATGACGGACACAGCAGCCGGCCGACCGGGCTCGACGATCTCAGACGCCGACGCGACCGGCTCTTGTCTCGTTAATCGTACCGGGTACCCCTAACGCCGGTTAACCACGCCGACCACCCGACGATGCACCGACCGAAGGAACGAAGGGGCGCGGGGAGGATCATCCTCCCCGCATTCTGTCCTATAACGATCGCTTATGCCAACTCGTAGGCCTGCAAACGATTCCCGTGAACATGGCGCAAAAAACGACGCATTGGCGCCCGGGATGTGTCGTTTGCTGCGCCATAACCCGAGAAATGAGTCGGTATAGGACGCCTAACCCGAGAAATGAGTCGCTTCATGCGCCATTAGCGTTGCTTATGGCGCAGAATCCGTCACTTCTCGTTACAATTACCGATAAAAGAACCCGCCGCGCCGACGAACGAACCCAGCGAAAGGGGCGAGCGAACCCGGCTGGGCCACGAACGAACCCGGTTTCGGCGAAGGAACCCGAGGGGTCAGGATGACGCAGGCTGCCGGGGTTTTGGGTTTCCGGTCGGGCACTTGGATCGCATCGGCGCATTCGCTCACTCGCCGCTGCGCGAGTCTGCCGAACGATCCCGACCGCGCGGTTGACCGGCGGCAGTTTTTCGGCTATTATTCCTAAATCCGTCAGATACCCGTGACCTCGCCCGCCAGGATGGCGCCGCGCGAGGCCATGAAGTAGAGGCCCATGTGGTGGGTCAGGGCCTTGGGATGGGCGGCGGTCGCGGGCAGGCCGAGCTCGGCCGTGACGGCGAGCGGCAGGTCGTAGGTGGCGCAGGCCGGCTCCAGGACGACAATGTCCCGGAGCGTCGGCATCAGGTTGTGGTTCCGCGCCGAGAGCATGGTCAGGACGAAGTCCATGACGCAGATGTCGGTGCAGATGCCGACCGTCACGATGGCCTGGACGCGGTGCAGGTTGACCCAGTCGACGACCTTGTTGTGGCTGGTGCCGTGCCCCTTGAAGGTGGCCTCGATGCCGCCGACGAAGCCGTTGATGCAGTCCTTGCGGATCAGCGTCGCGTGGGCATCGTCCCCGAGCCAGGCGAGCGCCGGCACGAGGTTCTCCTCGCCCGTCCCCTTCTCGCAATGCGGCGGGTAGGGTGGCTCGGGCTTGCCCGGCTCGTGGGTGTCGAGAAAGGCGAGGATCGGCCAGCGCTGGGCCGTGAACGCCCGGGCGAGCCGGTCGGTCCGCTCGACCATGGCGGCGATCTGCGCGTCCGGGGCGACGGGTGCCAGGTTGCCGCCGCCCACGGTGCAGAAGCCGTTGACCTCGTCGACGATGACGAGGCCGGTCGGCTGCGCATCGACGGCAAACGGCCGGGTCGCGATCGGCAGGGCCTCGCTGAGCTTTTGGCTGAGGGTCGTCTCGGTCATGGCACGGTCCTCCCTTGCTTGACCGGCGGACTAAACAATGCAGAAGGCGTCGGTGCAAGGTGACGAGAAGGAGCGGGCATTGCGAATCGGGGTGATCGGCTGTGCCGGGCGGATGGGCCGCGCCAATCTGGCGCAGCTGCTGGCGACCGCGGGGGTCGAACTCGTCGGCGGCACCGAGCGGCCGGGCCATGCCGCGATCGGCACGGATCTGGGGGTGCTCGCCGGCCAGGAGCCCATGGGCATCGCCTGCACCGCCGACAACGCCGCCCTGATGACCAAGGCGCATGCCGTGATCGAGTTCTCGGTGCCGGCGGCGACCGTCGCCAATGCCAGGCTCGCCGCCGAGCACGGCTGCGCGCACGCTATCGGCACCACGGGCCTCGAGCCCGCCGACCGGGCGGCGCTCGCCGAGGCGGCAACGCGCACCGCCATCGTCTGGGCACCCAATATGAGCCTCGGCGTCAACCTGCTCCTCGGCCTCGCCGAGAAGGTGGCCGCCAGCCTCGACGAAGCCTTCGACATCGAGATCGTCGAGATGCATCACCGCCACAAGATCGACGCCCCCTCGGGCACGGCGCTGGCGATCGGCGAGGCGGCGGCCCGGGGTCGCGGCAAGCCGCTGGACGAACTCGCCGTGCGCGGCCGGGACGGGATCACCGGGGCGCGCCAGCCGGGCACGATCGGCTTTGCGGCACTGCGCGGCGGCGACGTCGTGGGCGACCACACCATCACCTTCGCCGGCGACGGCGAGCGGCTGGAGCTCACCCACAAGGCCTCGAGCCGGACGATCTACAGCACGGGTGCGGTCCGCGCCGCCCTTTGGGCCGGCCGGCAGCCACCGGGGCTCTACGGGATGAAGGACGTCCTGGGGCTCTAGCCCGCCTTCTCCAGGACCCAGAGCATCGAGACCGCGGGGCCGGTCTCCAGATAGTCGAACTCCCGCTCCTGTCGGGCCGTGTAGGCTGCGAGCGAATAGGCGAGCTCCGGGTGCCTGGTGGCGAGTTCGGCCGTGCGTCGGCGGATCGCGGCCATGGCATGGGCGTTCCAGGCGCGCTGAGCCGTGCGGAGCGGGCGGGCGAGGAGCAGCCTGTCGCCGGCGCGCTCCAGCGCCCGCTCGGTCGTCGGGCGATCGGCATAGGCCTGCCAGATGGCACCCGGCGGCGGCGGACCGTCGAGGCAGGCGTCGGCGATGACGATAAAGCCGCCGGCGCGGACGGTCCGGCGCAGCGCAGCGACGGTCTCGGCATGATCGCCGAAGACCGGGCCGACGGAAACCAGGAGAACGGCGTCGAAGTCCCGCTCGGTCAGGGCCGCCCGGCGGAGATCGCCCTGCTCGAAGCGGCAGTCGAGCCCGGCCTCGAGTGCCGCGGCACGGGCGGCAGCGACAAAAGGTGGGAAGGCGTCGATGCCGGTGACCACGGCGCGATGTTTTCGGGCAAGGGCGATCGCCAGCTCGCCGCGGCCGCAGCCGAGATCGAGGATCCGGGCACCGCGTGGCAGGCCGAGCTGCTCCAGTGCGTCGGTCACCGGGCCCGTGCAACCACCGCCGAGATCGGGCAGGTCCTGCAGGATCGCCGGCATCAGCGGCAGGAGATCCGAGGTGGTCTCGAGCGCTTCGGCGACCTCGCGGGCGAGGGCTGGATCGAGCTCGGTCACGCCTTGGTCGCCAACCATGCGCGCTGCGCCGCCGTCTGCGCCAGCAGGACGGGCGCCACGGCCGGATGCGCGGTCGCCAGCGCCTGCCAGTCGGCAAGCGACCGCGGCAGCTCCAGAGCCTGGCCCAGATGCTCGAGCATCAGCCCCGCCATCAAGAGCGTCGGCGGGTAGGGGAGGTCGGCCAGCGTCAGCGCCGGGCCTGCCAGCCAGGGGGCGGGTGTGGCCATGGCCGCCAGATCGGCGAGCCGGGTGCGAAACAGCGCCAGCTGCCGCTCGACGAACGCTGGGTCACGCCCCGCCGGCGCCATGTGCGGGAACAGCGCCCGCAAGGGCGGCTCGAGGCGGGTGTCGTGAAACCGGGCGAGCTGGCGGCAGCGGGCGCGGGCGGCGGCACCTTCCGGCAGCAGCGGCGGCTCGGGGAAGGCCTCGTCGAGATATTCCACGATGGTCTCGCTCTCGGCCAGCACCAGGCCATCGTGGACGATCGCCGGGATGGTGCCGGCCGGCACGATCGCCTTGTAGGCGGCCGAGCCGTAGCCGCCGGGCGGTGGTGTCGCCGCGAAGACGACGCCCTTGAGGCGCAGCGCGATCTCGACCTTGGCCGCGAAGTTGCTGACCGGGGTCGTGTAGAAGGTGATCAATTGGCCAAATTCCACTTGGCCTGCTGCTCGGCGAACCAGCCGCTCGCGTGGTTGAGGGCGATCCAGTGGTTGACGTAGTTGATCCAGACCTGGTCGGCCTGCGGCATCAGGAAGGCGCCCGGCCGCCTGGAGCGGGGCTCGTCGACCTTGACCACGGCGAGCTCGGGATAGGTCGCGGTGAGCTGTGCCGCGTCGACGTTGGAGGTGATGCTGGCGGTGGCGCGGCCCGAGATCACCTCCTGCCATTCGCGCGCCGGCGCCTCGACCGTGCGGATCTGGGCGTTCTGGAAGTAGCCCCGCGCCTGCTGCTCGAAGACCGTGCCCAGCGTCACGGCGATGATCACATCCTCACGGTCGAGGTCCTCCCAAGAGCTGAACTGGTCCACCGTGGCGGCCTGGGTCATCGGCACGGTCGAGAACTCGACATAGGCGTCGCTGAAGCCGGCTACCGCCGCCCGGTCCATGCTGAGCGACGCACTAGTCGTCATGTCGTACTTGTCCGAGACGATGCCGGCGACCAGCGTGCGCCACTCGGTCGGCACGTACTCGATCGTCACGCCCATGTCGGCCGCGAGCTTCTCGACCGCCTCGATATCGTAGCCCTCGAGCTCGCCCGTGGCCGGATTCCTGAAGCTCATGGGATTGAAGTCGCCCGTGGTGCCGACTCGGAGCACGCCGCTCTCCAGGATGCTCTGCAGCCGTGACGCCTCCTGGGCCATGGTGTCGGTGGCGAGAACCAGAACGGCGACGATGGCGCCGACGAGCGCGCGCAAGCTGGGCATGAGTGAAACCTCCAGGGGTATGGCTGGGCCGATGACCGCCGCGATATGGCGCCCGACGCACGGCTTGTCCATGCCGCCACACCAGAACGCGCGCGGCGCTGGCCCGATCCCTCTTGCCGCCGGCGACCCGGCCGTTAGGTTCCGCTCCGGGCAAGAGCGAGAGACGGACATGGCGCAGCCGATCATTCGGCTCGAAGGCGTGAGCAGATTCTTCGGCACCTTTCAGGCCCTGAAGGCGGTCGACCTGGAGGTGGCGGAGGGCGAGCGGATGGTGGTCTGCGGCCCCTCGGGCTCGGGCAAGTCGACGCTTATTCGCTGCATCAACCGGCTCGAGCAGCACGATGCCGGCAGGATCACCGTCGACGGCACGGAGCTCGACGACGACACCAGGCACATCGCCCGGATCCGCGCCGAAATCGGCATGGTCTTCCAGCAGTTCAACCTCTTCCCGCACCTGACCGTGCTGCGCAACCTGACGCTCGCACCGATGCGCACCCGTGGCCTCGGCCGGAAGGAGGCGGAGGACCTCGCCCGGCACTATCTCGAGCGCGTGCGGATCCCCGAGCAGGCGGACAAGTACCCGGCCCAGCTCTCGGGTGGCCAGCAGCAGCGGGTGGCGATCGCCCGCTCGCTCTGCATGCGCCCCAAGATCATGCTGTTCGACGAGCCGACCTCGGCGCTCGATCCGGAGATGATCAAGGAAGTGCTCGACGTCATGGTCGAGCTCGCGACCGAGGGGATGACGATGATCGTCGTCACCCACGAGATGGGCTTCGCCCGCGAGGTGGCCGACACCATGGTCTTCATGGATGAGGGCGAGATCGTCGAGCAAGCGCCGCCGGCGCAGTTCTTTGCGGCACCATCGAGCGAACGGGCGAAGCTCTTTTTGGGCCGCATTCTTGCCCACTGACACGCGGGCGGCTCGGCACCGACGCCTGCTGCTGGTCGCCGTCGCGGCACTCGTCCTCGCCGGTTGCAGCGGCTCGAGTTACACCTGGGGCTGGTACGTCGTCTCGCCCCTGACCGACCAGGGCCAGAGCAACATCGCGTTTCTCACGGGCGGCCTCTGGCAGACCATCGCGGTCTCGCTGCTCGCGATCAGCCTCTCGATCCCGCTGGGCCTCTTGGTGGCCCTGCCCGGTTTCGCCCGCAACCCCTGGCTCCGGCTCCTCAACCGCGCCTATGTCGAGACGATCCGTTCGATCCCGATTTTGCCGTTGATGCTCTGGGTCTATTACGGCCTGCCGGTGCTGACCGGGCTCAATTTCGACCCCTTCACCGCGGGCGTCCTGACGCTCGTCATCTCCGACAGCGCGTTCGAGGCCGAGATCTTCAGAGGCGGGCTGCAGTCGATCGAGAAGGGCCAGCACGAAGCCGCCGACTCGCTCGGCCTCTCGGCTGGCGACAAGCTCTGGTACGTGATCCTGCCGCAGGCCATCCGCCGGATCCTGCCGCCGTTGGGCAACCAGTTCGTCTACGTCCTGAAAATGTCGTCGCTGCTCTCGGTGATCGGCGTGTTCGAGCTCACCAAGAAGGCCAACGAGCTCGTGGTCACCCTCTATCGCCCGCTCGAGATCTACAGCTTCCTCATCCTCGAATATTTCGTGCTGGTGGTCATCGTCTCCGCTGCCGTGCGCTGGCTGGAGCGTCGCCTCGCCACCGACCAGCGCCTCGCGGCCCGTTGAAACGGCGAGCCCCGGCACTGCCCTTAACCCTTCCTTAACGGTCCGTCCCTAGACTGCGGCAATCCCGTCGCTTCCCTGGCAGGTACCGGCCGCCCGCATGTCGTCCTCAGGAGAGTCTTGCCATGTCCCGGCGCTTGAGCACGCGGCAGCCACTGTTTCGGCATTAGGTAGCGCCGGCACCTTGGCCGCGGCAGGACATTGGCAACCGGGCTGGTTCGCGAGCCACGAGCTGCGGACGCCCCTGCAGGCGATCAAGGGCGGGGTGGAGCTGCTGCTCGCGGAGCGAGGCACGGGCCTCTCCTCGCTGCAGGTCGAAGCGCTGGGCCTGATCGCCGCGGCCGCGGCCGATCTCGAGCGCTGTATCGCGACGCTGGCCGACCTCGCCGCCCTCGACCAGGAAACCGACATCCCGCTGGAGCGGCAGCCTCTCGCCGCCTGGCTGGACCAGCCGGACATCCGCCGTCACCTGAGCTCGGCTCCAGGTCTCGTCGCCGCTGACCTCGAGGTGCTCGTCGCATCGCCGCTCGCCACGCGGGGCTTCGCCTGCCTCGCGGCGAGCGCGGCGTCACGCCAGCCCGCGGCTGCCCTGACCTGCGATCTGGCCGCGGTCGACGACGAGACGTGCCGACTCGGCTTGTCCATCGGCAACGCCGCGAGCGGGACGGGTGCCGTGGCCTGGCAGTTGGCGACAGCTTTGTTCGAGCGGGCTGGTGCCTCGCTGCAGCAGACGGGACCAGCGATGACGGTCTTGACCTTGCGCCGGGCGGCACGAGCGACGATATGAACAAGTCGTGAAGAGTTTCGGCGAGCGGGCGACGCATTTTTTTTGCGTCCTCGGGCCGCCGCGGTTTTGCTCCTCTCTCACTGTCGGATCGCCGGCGGCTTTGCCGACACGCTTGCAGGCGGTGCGCCCGGCAAGGTCGCCTTCGGTCGCCGTCGCGGACGCGAACCGTGTGTTGGTCGCGCGACAGACGCGCGTGGTTGGTGGCTCTGCCGCGGAAGGTCGCCTCAGGTTGCGCGAATTTTTGTTGAAATCCTCGTCCTTTGTGGCAAGCTTTTGGCCGAATAGCAGTTTTTGGAGATCGGCAGTCTGCAACTCGGTTGCGTCGATCAGCCGAAGATGGGCTCGGCGAGCGGCTGGTTGGAGGTGACAACGCCGCTCGGTCGGGCCGTATGTCATGTTGGTAACGAGCCGTCGGTTCCCTGGACCTGAGGCTCGAGCATTGACACGGTATCTCTTGCGGTCGCGACGGAGCGTGGAGCAGGCGGCCAAGGCGAGTGGCGAGCAGTGGCTCGCGCCATTACCGCCGAAACGGCCGACACCGTTGCCAGGGCGACTGGACGAAAGTCAGGGCGGGCGATAGGCGTTGGCCGGGTGCAAGCCGAGCTGGTGTCGCATAATCCAGCCGTTGTGAACGCCCGAGGTGGGTACACCGCGTCGGCGTGTCATCAACGGGCCAAGCGGACAGCATGCTTCAGTGGCCGATCGATTGAAGCACTGCTCGCGAGCAATGAGGCGGCCGCTGAGCGCCTGCCGACACTGCTCAACCAATGGCGGTCGCGGTCGACAACGATGGCCGGGGCGGGATGAATGGGCCTCGGGTGACCTCGCGGGCCAACGAGGGGGCAAGGTGGGCCACGAGCCCGCTTGCAGATCGACAAGGTCGAAGAAGGAATACGGGTGAACAGCAACAACCGAAACTCGATGTTTCCGTTCCGCCGTGGTGGCGGGAAGAAGCGCGGCAAGCCACAGGGTGGTCAAGGCGGCGGTGGCCGGCGCCAAGGCGGGCAGGGTGGTGGCCGCAGAATCCCCAACTCGGCGGCCGAGCTCTTGGGTGCGTTGCAGCCCACCACCAAGAACCTCGCCCAGGTACTGGCCGGCAACACGCGTGCCTCGGGCCAGGTGGTCCATGCCCGCAACATCCTGGCCCAGGCCGAGCGGCTCGTCGACGAGCGAGCCGTCGACCGCCTGCCGCCCAAGCAGCGCGAGGAGTTTCTCGAGCAGCTGGCCAGGCTGAAGCTGACCCTCGCCGATGCCGAGGACGAAGCGGTCGCGGAAGCGGCCGCCGAAGCGCCGGCACCCGCGGCCCCGGCCATGTCCATGGACCGGCTGCGCGAGCTCGCATTGAACCTCGCCACCGGTGGTCCCGCCCCGGGCGAGCCGCTCGCCCACGAGCAGGCGGCGGCGGTCGAGGAGCCCGCATCCGACTCCCCCGCATCCGACTCCCCCGCATCCGACTC
>DAIRDJ010000045.1:23466-27708 GCA_036796215.1 Geminicoccaceae bacterium | reverse complement strand
CCGGATCGCCTCCTCGTTGGCGATCTCGTCGAAGGGGTTCATCGACATCTTGACGCCCGCGGTCTCGACGCCGCTCTGGTCCGCCTTCACCCTGATCTTGACGTTGTAGTCGACGACCCGCTTGACGGGCACGAGCACCTTCATCACGCACACCTCTCTGCGACGACCGAACCATCCGCCGGTCGCGTCGGCCCGTTTTTTGTGCACTGCAATAGGGAGGAATAGGAGCCGGTCACAGGCTTGTCAACGCGCCAACACCCGGGCACTGTCAGGGAAGTGTTAGCGATTGGCCCCCGGCTGCCACAAGACGTCGAAGCGACCTTTGTCGTTCAAGAATCGCGAGGCGACGAAAAAATAGTCAGAGAGGCGGTTGAGATAGCGCAGCGCGAAAAAGTTCACGGCCTCCACCTCGTTGAGCGCGCTGACCAGCCGTTCGGCCCGCCGGCAGACGGTGCGCGCGAGATGCAGATTGGCTGCAGCCGGGGTGCCGCCCGGCAGGACGAACGAGGTGAGCGGCTCGAGCTCGGCGTTCATTGCGTCGATCTCGTTCTCGAGGCGCAAAACCTGGGTCTCCTGGATGCGCAGCGTCGTTTCGTCGCTCGCATCGTGGCCCGGCCGGCAGAGGTCGGCACCCAGATCGAAGAGGTCGTTCTGGATGCGCATCAGCATCGCCTCGACGCCGGCATCGCCCAGGGTGTGCAGCCGGACGAGGCCGAGCGTGGCGTTGAGCTCGTCGACCGTGCCATAGGCCTGCACACGGAGACTGTGCTTGGCCACCCGCACACCGTCGCCGAGCGAGGTTTTCCCCTGGTCGCCACCTCGGGTGTAGATCTTCGAGAGGGTTACCATCGCGCGAACCTTGTTCTGGGACGAGAAAGCGGATCGGTCATTGCATGATGAACAGCAGCACCAGGATTGCCAAGGCGGCGAATTGCAGCCCGACCCGTGCCTGCATCAGCTTGTTGCCATATCTCTGATTGAATTCGCCGCCACGCAAGAAACCGAAGATGCCGGTGAAGAGGACGACGACCGTGGCCAGCATGGCCAGGATCAAAAGGATATTCATGAACGTCATGGGCTGAGCTCGCGGTGGCGAAGGGCGATTCCTGCGGCCGTTGGCACGATCGAGCCCTTGTGAACGGACTCGATTGGCCGGCGACCAAAGCACATGGTTGAGTGTACGTCCGCCCGGGTTGCCAGGACCACTTGGCTATTGCCATGGAGGGGCCAAGAGGCGGCGGGCAAAAAACCGTCGGGAAACAGCATGCGCGAGACGATCCACAGAGCTGCCGTGCGGGTCGCAACGGCGGCGGTCGCCGTTTTGCTCCTGGCGCAAGCAGCGCTTGCCGAGCCGGCGCAGTGGCGGGTCGAATGGCCGCATACGGATTCCGACCGGAGCCTGGTCGACTTTGCCGAGATCCTGTCGGGCGGGCCGCCCAAGGACGGCATTCCCTCGATCGACGATCCCAGCTTCGCCCCGCCCGAGGCGGTCGATCTGCCCGCCGGGGAGGCGGTGATCGCCATCAACTCGGCGACCGAGGCCAGGGCCTATCCCCTGCGGATGCTGATGTGGCACGAGATCGTCAACGACACGTTCGACGGCCGGCCCATTGCCGTCACCTACTGTCCCTTGTGCAACACCGGCATCGTCTTCGACCGCACGCTCGACGGTGCGACGCTGGAATTCGGCACCACGGGCAAGCTGCGCCATTCGGATCTCGTCATGTACGACCGAACGAGCGAAAGCTGGTGGCAGCAGTTCACCGGCGAAGCGATCGTGGGCGAGCTCGCCGGCGCCAGTCTAGAGATGCTGCCGTCGCGGCTCGAGAGCTACGCCCGCTTTCTCGAGCGCAATGCCGGGCGCGAGATGGCGGTTCTGGTCCCGGACGGCAGCTTCAGCCGCGACTACGGCCGCAATCCTTACGTGAACTACGATGACGAGCGGTCGACGCCGTTTCTCTTCCGCGGCGACCTGCCCGAGGAGCTGCCGGCGATGGCGCGGGTCGTTCGGGTCGGCGACGCTGCCTGGAGTCTCGCCCTCTTGCGCGAGCGGGGGGAGCTCGTCGCGGGCGATCTCCGCCTTTCCTGGCAGCCGGGGCAGGCCTCGGCCCTCGATGCGCCAAGGCTCGCCGACGGCCGCGATGTCGGCAATGTGGTGGTCGAGCGGCGCACCGCCGAAGGCTGGGAGGATGCCGTCTACAGCGTCGACTTCGCTTTTGCGTTCAAGGCGTTCTTCCCCGAGAGCGGGATCGTGATCGACTAGAGCAGGAGAAAGCCCGCGAGGCCCGCGGCGATCACGACGGCCCAGGCCGGTAGCTGCCAATTGGCAAGCGCCACGAAGGAGGCTGCCGCCACGGCCATGTGCAGGGGCGAGGTGACGCCGGCCGTGAAGACGGGATCGTAGAGGGCAGCCGCCAGCAGGCCGACCACGGCGGCATTGACACCCAAAAGCGCCCGCCTGGCGATGGGCGAGCCGCGCAACGCATCCCAGAACGGCAGCCCGCCAACGACCAGGAGGGCCGAGGGCAGGAAGATCGCCAAGAGCGCCAGTGCGGCGCCGGCGAGCCCGGCGGGAGGCGTGGTCATCACCGCACCCAGGTAGGCTGCGAAGGTGAAGAGCGGTCCAGGCACGGCCTGGGCTGCGCCGTAGCCGGCGAGGAACGCATCGCGCTCGACGAGCCCCGGCCCCACGAATTCGGCCTGGAGCAGCGGCAGCACCACGTGGCCGCCGCCGAAGACGAGGGCCCCGGCGCGGTAGAAGCCGTCGATCAGCCGGAGCGCGGCATCACCGCTCGTGGTCGCAACGAGGGGCAGGAGCACGAGGAGGGCGAAGAAGGCCCCGAGGCAGAGCAACGCCGTGCGCCGGTCGACCCCGGCGGCGAGGGGCTCGTGCTCGGCCGGCGTGTCGCCTGAATTCCTCAGCCAGACGAGCCCGATGAGGCCGCCCGCCAGGATCACCAGCACCTGGCCGAGCGCACCCGGGATCAGCATGGCGCCGATCATGGCGACCACGGCAATGCTCGCCCGCTCGCGGTCGGGCGTCAGGCTGCGCGCCATGCCCAAAACGGCGTGCGCCACGACGGCGACCGCTGCCGCCTTCAGCCCGTCGATCCAGCCGATGCCGGCGACCGCCTCGAGGCTGCCGGCACCGTAGGCGAAGGCGACGAGCAAAAGGGCCGAGGGCAGGGTGAAGGCGAGCCATGCCGCGAGCATGCCGGGGTAGCCCGCGCGCATCAGCCCGATCGCCATGCCGACCTGGCTCGAGGCCGGGCCCGGCAGGAACTGGCAGAGGGCGACGAGGTCGGCGTAGGCCCGCTCGCCGAGCCACTGCCGGCGAACGACGAAGGCCTCGCGGAAATAGCCCAGATGCGCCACGGGCCCACCGAACGAGGTGAGGCCGAGACCGAGAAAGACGCGCAGGACCTCAAGCGCCGATCCCTTGCCGGATGGCACGGCGGGATCGCTCACCGCACCGTGGCCGCTCTCGGTCACACCCACCTCCGCCTGCGCCCTACTCCCGAAGAGGCGCCGGATAGAGCCGCCACGTGACAGCTCGATGACAAGACGGCGAGCTGTCGGAGGGCGGGGGCCCCCTAGCTGGCGCCGTCTGGGTCGTGGTCGTCGGGCTCCTCGACCCAGACGTCGATCTCCACCGGGCCTGCCGTCGCGAAGGTGAGGTCCATATGGAAGTGCTGGCCGTGCTTGAAGGTCCGCTGCACGCCTTCGAGCTCGAGCCACATCGCCCCTGGCTGCAGGGTCAGGCTCTGGCCGGGCTCGATCACGATCGCGGCGATGTCCTGAACGGCGAGCGTGCCGTCGCTGCCGATCGCCTGGGCCTGCAGCACCGTCCGGCTGGCGAAATCAACGCGCGCGTCGAGCAGCCGGTCGGCCGTGTCGCCATTGTTCATGATGGTCAGGTAGACCTTGGTCGCGTGGCCCGCGGCGGCCGTCTCGTAGGTCCAGGCATGGCTGATGACGAGGTCGCCAACCGGAAAGGTCTCGCCCGCGTGATGGGCGATCGCGGCACCTGCCGCCATGACCGTCATGGCAGCACCCAAAAGCAGATTGCGCATTGACTATTCTCCCCCGGGACCCGCCGTCCCGTTCATTGGTTGCGGTCGATGGCAGGTCTCCTGGCTCGCGGCTCGACGCCGGGCCCTGCCTTCCCGTGGGCCGAAGCCCGCAGTGGCGTATCAGGGTCCAGGCTCGCCGCCTACAGTTGCGGGGGCAGCTCCGGCATAA
>DAIRDJ010000045.1:0-23366 GCA_036796215.1 Geminicoccaceae bacterium | reverse complement strand
GCGGCGCGCTCCTCGGGAATGATCGTGCCGCGGCGCAGCCGGATGAGGGCCCGCTCATAGGCGTTGTCGAATTCGGGGTGGGCCTGGAGCGAGATGGCGTGGTCGTCATAGGCGAGGGCGGCATAGGGGCAGAAGTCGGAGCGGGCGAGGAGCGTGGCGCCGGGCGGCAGGCTCAGCACCTGGTCCTGGTGCATCGCATTGAGCGTGAAGCGGTCGCCGGTGCCCGTCAGCCAGGCCGGGCGCTCGACGATCGCGTAGTCGTGCGGCCCAACGCCCCAGCCCGCTTCGGCCTTCTCGACCCGCGCACCCAAGGCCGAGGCGAGCACCTGATGACCGAAGCAGATCCCGACGAGCGGCACGCGGGCGGCCACCACAGCGCGCAGGAAGGCCTCGAGCCGGCGGATCCAGGGTTCAGGGTCGTAGACGCCGAAGCGCGAGCCGGTGACCAGCCAGCCATCCGCCTCGTCGACCGAAGCCGGCAAGACGTCGTCGATCACCGGATAGACGACATAGTCGAAATCGGGCCCCAGCAGCCGCTCGAACATGCGGCCGTAGGAGCCGTGCTGCTCGAGGCCGGCGGGCGGGCGGCCGGTCTCGAGGATGCCGATTTTCACGGATGGCCACCCAAGAGCACGGCGAGCGGCGGGCCCACGATCTCGAACCGGCCGACAAACGCCTCGTTGATCGCGGCAATGTCGGGCGGTCCTTCGGCACTCAACAAAAAGGCGAGCTCGGTGAAGAAGGCCTCGCCTTCGGCCGCGGGCGTGAGGCCGAAGAGCAGCCGGCCGGATGCGGCCCCGCAGTTCCAGAACGCGTGCGCCACGCCGGCCGGGACCAGGGCGGTGTCGCCCGGGCCCGCGAGGAAGCGCGCGTCGTCGATCATGAACTCGTAGGACCCGTCCATGACCCGGAAGAACTCGGCCTGGACGGTGTGGATGTGCAAGGGGGGCCCGGCACCCGGTGCCGTGGTCTCCTCGAAGAGCACGAGGTCACCGCCGGTGGCGGCGGCCGGCAGCAGCACCCGGGTGCTGATACCGAGGGTGGCAAGCTCGATCGTCTGATGCGCGGCCGCGGCCGCGAAGAAGGGTTGCATGGCGCCTAGATCTCCCGTGCGATCGCCTGGCCCAGGGCCTCGGTCGTTGCCTTGCCGCCCATATCGGGTGTCAGGAGGGCCGGTTGCAAGAGGACGCGTTCGATCGCGGCCATGATCGCGGCTGCCGCCTCGCCGTGGCCGAGATGGTCGAGCAGCATCGCACCTGACCAGATCTGGCCGATCGGGTTGGCGATGCCTTGGCCGGCGATGTCCGGGGCCGAGCCGTGCACCGGCTCGAACATCGAGGGCCAGATTCGCTTGGGATTGAGATTGGCCGAAGGGGCGATGCCGATCGTGCCGGTGACGGCGGGCCCGAGATCGGAGAGGATGTCGCCGAAGAGGTTGGAGCCCACCACCACGTCGAACCAGTCGGGATGGCGGACGAAATGGGCGGTCAGGATGTCGATGTGGAACTTGTCGGTGCGGACCTCGGGATAGGCCTCGGCCATCGCGGCGAAGCGCTCGTCCCAGTAGGGCATGGTGTGGATGATGCCGTTCGACTTGGTCGCCGAGGTGAGGTGCTTCTTCGGCCGCGACTGCGCCAGCTCGAAGGCGAAGCGGCAGACCCGGTCGACGCCCTGCCGGGTGAAGATGCTCTCCTGGACCGCCATCTCCTGCGCCGTGCCGGCATAGAGGCGCCCGCCGATCTCGGAATACTCGCCCTCGACGTTCTCGCGCACGATCCAGAAGTCGATCTCGCCGGGTTTCCGGCCGGCGAGCGGGCACTCGACCCCGGCGAAGAGGCGGACCGGGCGGAGATTGACGTACTGGTCGAAGCGCCGGCGGATCGGGATCAGGAGCCCCCAGAGCGAGACGTGATCGGGCACGGTGGGCCAGCCGACCGCACCGAGATAGATGGCATCGTGCCCGGCGATCGCCTCGAGCCCGTCCTCGGGCATGAACCGGCCGGTCCGGGTGTAGCGCTCCGAGCTCCAGTCGCGCTCGTCGAAGGCGAGCTCGAGCTTGAACCTGGATGCGACCTTTTCCAGCACGCGCAGCCCCTCGGGCACCACCTCCTTGCCGATCCCGTCGCCCGGGATCACCGCGATCCGCTGTTGCTGCATCGTTGGTCCTCCCCGTTGGCCTCGGTCGTCTATAGGTCCGCGGGCCGGGTGGCGCCAGGGTCGCACTGGTGTTGCTGGCACCGATTGGCTAGAGCTGCCGCCATGCGCATCAGCCCGCAGCACGTTTCGTGTCCCATCCCCGGCCAGTCGCCCGGCGGTGACTGACCCGATGCGCGGCCAGTGGCTGGTGGCCGGGATCGCGCTGGCACTCGTGATCCTGGCGCTGGTCAAGCTCACTGCACCACTCGCGGGGCTCGAGATCACCACGGCACGGGTGGGGGAGACGCCGGTCACCGTCTTCGCGCCGGCCGGGGCGCCGCCTGGGCCTGCGGTGGTCATCGCGCACGGTTTTGCCGGCTCCGAGGTCCTGATGCGGGCGTTTGCGATGACACTCGCGCAAAACGGCTATACCGCGGTCACCTTCGATTTCCTCGGCCATGGCCGTCACCCCGAGCCGATCCGCGGCGACGTGCGGACGGGTGAGGGGGTGATGGAGGCGATGATCGGCCAGCTCCGGGAGGTGGCGGCTTTCGCCCGGGCGCGCAGCGGCAGCGAGCGGGTCGCCGTTTTGGGCCACTCGATGGCCTCCGATCTCGTCGTCCGCTTCGCGCAAGCCGAGGGCGATGGGGTCGCGGCCGTGGTCGCGGTCTCGATGTTCGCGCCGACGCTCGATGCCGAAAGCCCGAACAATCTCCTGGTCATCGTCGGCAGCCTCGAGGCCCAGGCCTTGAAGGACGAGGCCATTCGGGCGGTGCGGCTGGTGGCGGGCGAAGCCGCGGTCGAGGGGGTCACCCATGGCGATTTCAGCGCTGGCACGGCCAGGCGCGCGGTTTACGCTGCCGGGGTCGAGCACGTGGCGGTGCTCTATTCGAGCGAAGGGTTGCGCGAGACCGTGCGCTGGCTGGATGCCACCTTCGGCCGCGAGGGTGCCGTGCGGATCGCCGGCCTCGGCCCCTGGATAGCGCTCCTCTTTTTCGGCCTCGTGCTGCTCGCCCGGCCGCTCGCCCGGCTCCTGCCGGTCGTGGCGGATCCGCCCTTGGGTGCCGGCCTGCCCTGGCGGCGCCTCTGGCTCGCTGCCCTCCTGCCCGCCGTGCTGACGCCGATCCTCCTGCGCTTCGTGCCGACCGACCTCCTGCCGCTCCTGCTCGGCGACTATCTGGTCACGCATTTCGCTCTCTATGGCGTCCTGACCTGGGCGGTCTTGCATTTCTTCCAGGCACCCCGCGGTGCCGACGATCTGGTGCCGCTCGTCGATCACGGCCGGCTGGCGTTGGCAGCGCTTGCGGTACTGCTCTATGCCGTGCTCGTCGTCGGCCTCTCGATCGACCGCTTTGTCACGGTTTTCCTGCCGATCCCGGAGCGGCTGCCGCTGGTTCTGGCCATGCTGCTCGGCACACTGCCCTATTTCCTCGCCGACGAGTGGCTCACCCGTGGCCCGAGTGCCGCCCGCGGTGCCTATCCCCTGACCAAGCTCGCCTTTCTGCTGTCGCTCGCCTTCGCCATCGCGCTCGATTTCGAGCGGCTGTTCTTCCTTGCGATGATCGTGCCGGTGATCCTCGCGTTTTTCATCGTCTATGGCCTCTTCAGCGCCTGGGCCTATCGCCGGACCGGCCACCCGTTCACGGCCGGGCTCGCCAATGCCGTGGCGTTCGCGATCGCCATTGCGGTCACGTTTCCCATGGTCGTCGGCTGAAAGATTATCATCATACCAGTTGACGCTTCCTAACCTTTGGTTGAAGAAGGCGGGGCACGCGCGAAGACGCGTCTCGATAGCCCTTAGTTAGATAGTCGGCAGGCGATGAGGATCAAAGGTTGAGTACGGCGGCGCCGCGCGCGTCCGCACGGCGACTCACGCTCAATGTCGTGGCCATGGTCGTCGGCAAGATGGCGGCCGTCGTCATCGGCCTTGCGACGATTGCCCTTTTGACCCGCTATCTCGGGCCCGAGGGGTTCGGCCACTACCGCACCGTGCTCGCGGTCCTCGGCGTTGCCGCCATCTGCTCCGATCTCGGCCTGCAGATGGTGGTGTTGCGCGAGATCGCGAAGCCCGATCGGGACACAGGCTCGCTGCTCGGCACGGCACTCGCGCTGCGGCTGATCCTCTCCAGCGTCGCCGTCATCGGGGCCGGCTGCGCTGCCCTCTTCCTGCCCTATCCCGAGATCGTGCTGCTCGGTCTCTTCGTTGCCGCTCCCTTCTATATCATGCTGCAATGCAGCTTTCTCTTGAGCACCGTCTTCTTCAAGCACCTCCGCCAGGACCAGCTGATGGCGGGCGAGGTGCTGGGCGGGGTCGTGATGCTCGGCGGCCTGGCACTTGCCGTTGTCCTCGAGCAGGGCGTGATCGGGGCCCTTCTGGCAATGGTCGCCGGCGGTGCGGCCCAGTTCGCACTGCTCTGGTATTGGGTTCAGCGGCTCGAACGCGTGGTCGTCGGCGTCGATCCGCAGGCCTGGCGTTTTCTGTTGCGCACCGGCCTGCCGATCGCCGGCTCGGAGATCGCCCTCGTGGTGATCCTCAGGGGCGATGTCCTGCTCCTGTCGATCCTCGATACGGCCACCGCCGTCGGGCTCTACGGCGTGCCGTCGAAGATCTTCGAGATCCTGGGCAGCCTGACGACCCTTTTTGCCGGGATGATGATGCCGCTCTTCGTTGCAGCACTTGCGGCCAGGAGTGCCCGGCCTCTCGCCGAGACGCTCGGCAACGCGCTCGACGTCATGCTGATCTTCGGAGGTGGGGTGGTCGCCTGCTGCCTCGCCTTCGCCCCGGAGATCGTGATGCTGGTGGCAGGTGATGCCTTCGGCGCCGCCGCCCCGGTCCTGGTGCTGATCGCGATCGCCATTGCCGGCCACAGCCTCGCCCAGATCTACCGTCATCTCTTGACCGCGATGAACCGGCCCGAGCTCGCCATGCGGGTGGACCTGGTCGGCATGGTGCTGGCGATCGGGCTCTATGTCGTGCTGATCCGCTGGTACTCGCATGTGGGGGCGGGCATCGCCACGGCCCTCATCGAGTGCGGCCTCGCCCTCGGCCTCGCCTGGATGCTCCGCCGGCAGGGCATCGAGGGCTTGCTGCCCCGGGCCTGGCTCAAGGTGCTGGTGGCGACCCTGGGCGTCGGCTTCGGCATGCGGTATGCGAGCGAGCAGGGGCTGCACTGGCTCCTGGCGCTGCCGCTCGGTGGCGTCACCTATCTCGGCCTGCTGGTCCTCGCAGGTGCGATCCCGCTCGGCTATCTCAGGCTGTTGCTGCGCAAGGACGCCGTCCTGGCCGAGCCCGAGTGCCAGCCGCCCCGCGGCTGAGCCGGCCGCGCGTGCCGATGAGGTCGCACGAGGGCAGCGGGCCGTTCAGGCCGTGGTCGTCGCACTCTTGTAGGCGGTGGCGAGCTGGCGCACCCGTTCGAGCATCGCGTAGAGGCCGTTGGCCCGGCCCGGGGTCAGCATCCGGCCGAGGCCGAGCCGCTCGAACACCGCTGGCGTCGAGGCCGTGATCGTCTCGGGTGTGCGGTTGTCGTAGAGACGCAGCACCAGGCTGATCAGGCCCTTGACGATGACGGCATCGCTGTCGGCGCGCAAACTGATGTGCCGGGTCGTGGGGTCGAGTTCGGCCACGAGCCAGACCCGGCTCTGGCAGCCACGCACCCGGTTGGCCTCGGTCTTCAACGCCTCGGGCAGGGGTGGCAGGTCCTTGCCGAGATCGATGACGTACTCGATCTTCTCGCGCACATCGTCGAAGAGGGCGAAATCCTCCTCGATCTCGGCCTCGGCCGCTTTGATGTCGTCTGCCGTGGCACTCATCTCGACCCTACCCTCGACGTTCACGATTGCCATATGCTGGCGGTGCCGGCCGGGGTCAACGCCGGCGGTGGATTTGCCTCGAGGAAAGCGGGAGCTCTGGTGCGTCGGGTTCTGGTCTTGCAACACAGTATTGAATCGCCGCTCGGCGTCATGGCGCCGGTGCTGGAGGAGGCGGGTGTCGCGGTCGAGATGATCGACGGCGAGAACGGCTGCGAGCTGCCGGCTGATGCCGCCGAGGCCTGCGGCATGATCCTTTTGGGCGGGGCGATGAGTGCGAACGAGGACGACCGCTGCCCGCATTTCCAGGAGCTTCTGGCCTTGATCCGCAACTTCACCGAGGCCGCCAAGCCCGTGCTCGGGGTCTGCCTCGGCGGCCAGCTGATCGCCCGCGCCCTGGGTGGCGAGGTGATCGAAAAGGCGAAAGGCGAGTTCGGCTTCACGCCACTGCACGGTCGTGCCGGGGTCGAGCGCGACCCGCTGCTCGCCGGCCTCGAGCTTCCCGCCCACATCATGCAGTGGCACAACGACCACTTCACCCTGCCACCGGGCGCCACCCATCTCCTCGAGAGCGAGGCGTGCCCGGGCCAGGCCTTTCGCGCCGGCCCGCGCACCTGGGGCTTTCAGTGCCATTTCGAGATCGACCGGGGGATCCTCGAGCGCTGGTCGGTGTTGAAGGCGGAGCTCGCCGGTGATCCCGCAGTGGTGGCGACGATGCGCACGGCCGCCGAGCACCATCTGGAGGAGGCCATGCGCTTCGGCCGCACGGTCACCGAGCGCTGGCTCGAGGTGGGGCGCTGTTGACCCCGAACGGCGAAGCCCTTCGGCAGGCCATCGCCGCGAAGAAGCGCCGCCTGGACGCGCTGCGGCCGCTGGCACTTGACGGGCTCGCCGGTCTCGATGCGTGGTACGACGTCGAGCTGACCTATGCGTCCAACGCGATCGAGGGCAACACGCTCAGCCGCAGCGAGACCGCCATCGTCCTCGAGCAGGGATTGACGGTCCGCGGCAAGCCCTTGAAGGATCATCTCGAGGCGATCGACCACCGGGACGCACTGGCGTTCGTACGCCGGCTCAGGACCACGACCGAGCCGATCCGTGAGTCCGACATCCGCGACATCCACCGTCTGGTGCTGGGGCGCAGCGCGCCAGGGGAGGCCGGCCGCTATAGCACGGTCGAGCGTCACGTTCTGGGCTCGGTCGTCCGTTTTCCCTCACCCGCCGAGATCCCGGCGCTGATGGGCGATTTCGGCCGCTGGCTCGCCGCCAGCGACGCCACGCCCGAGACGGCCTTCGAGGCGCATGCGCGGCTCGTCACCATCCACCCCTTCGCCGACGGCAACGGCCGGACCGCGCGTCTCTTGATGAACCTCGTCCTCTTTCGGGCAGGCTTTCCGCCGCTCGTCGTCCGCCCCGAGGATCGGCCCGACTATATCGACAGCCTGGAGCGGCGCCAGCTGACGGGCGACGGCACCGCGCTCGAGGCCCTGCTCTTCGAGCGGCTCGACGATAGCCTGGACCGCTACCTCGAGGCGATCGACCGGGGCGGGACCGCGCGAGCTGCGGAGCCTTGACATCATGCGCCTGTTTGCCTGCCGGTCCTGTGGCCAGATGGTCTTTTTCGAGAACGTCTGCTGCACCCGCTGCGACGCTGTTTTGGGCTTTGCGCCGGACGACATGCAGGTGCATGCGCTCGAGGCTGCGGGTGACGGCACCTGGCGGCCGGTCGGTGGCGATGCCGCCTATCGCGACTGCGCCAATCGGACCGATCACCAGGTCTGCAACTGGCTGGTGCCGGTGGCCGAGCCTGAGCCCTTCTGCATCGCCTGCCGGCTCAATCAGACCATCCCCGACCTTTCGGTGCCGGGCAACCGCGTCCTCTGGCACCGGCTGGAGACCGAGAAGCGGCGGCTGGTCTACGGGCTCCTGCGCCTGGGCCTGCCCGTCGCCGCCAAGCGGCTGGATCCCCGGGGCCTCGCCTTCGACTTCCTCGCCGATGTCGCCTCCAGCTTCAACGAGACCGGCCGGGTGACGACCGGCCACGAGCACGGCCTGATCACGCTCAACATCGCCGAGGCCGATCCCGTGGTGCGCGAGCGGATGCGCAGCCAGATGGCCGAGCCCTACCGCACCATCCTCGGTCATTTTCGCCACGAGAGCGGCCACTACTATTGGGACCGTCTCGTTCGGGACAGCGACTGGCAGGGCGAGGTCCGGGCACTCTTCGGCGACGATACGCTGAATTATGGCCAGGCGCTGCAGCAGCATTATCAGGCCGGGCCCAGCCCCGACTGGGCCGAGCGGCACGTCAGCGCCTATGCCGCGGCGCATCCCTGGGAGGACTGGGCGGAGACCTGGGCGCATTACCTGCACATCGTCGACACGATGGAGACCGCGACAGCGTTCGGTCTCGCCGTGCGCCCGAAGGTCGTGACCAGCGACGATCTCGCCGCCGTGCCGCTGATCGATCCCTACGTCGAGCCCGCGTTCAGCGTCATTCTCGACGACTGGCTGCCGCTCACCTACGCCCTGAACTGCCTCAATCGCAGCATGGGCCACGAACCCCTCTACCCGTTCATGCTCGCGACGCCGGTGATCGAGAAGCTCGATCTCGTGCATCGCATCGTCAGGGCGTCGAGCGCGCCCCCGGCATAGATCGACGGATCGGCAGGAGCGCCGAGAACGCCGTCACGGGCCGCGTCGGGCCATTGGGCGGGCGACGAGGGCCGTCGGCACGAGGATCGCCAAGGCCAGGACGAAGACGAGCGGCAGGCCCGGCGCACCGATGACGCTGAAGCTGAGGCCTGCGAGCGGCGGGCCTGCCATGGCACCCACCTCGTAGGTCAGGATGAAGGCGGCATTGGCCCCGGCGAGCGAGGCGCCCTTGAACCGCTCGCCCATCAAGGCGAGGGCCAGGACGTAGATGCCGCCGCTCATCCCGCCATGGACCAAAAGCACGGGCCAGAGCAAAGCGGGCGTTGTGGCGACGGTGCTGCTCATCAGCGCCAGCGAGAGGAGGGTGGCGAGCCCGGCGCAGCCGGCCAGCAGGCGGCGGCGTGGCAGCCGGTCGGCGAGCCAGCCCACGGGGTATTGCAGCACGATGTTGCCCGCGATCCAGACGCCGAGCAGCAGCGCCACGGCAGTCTCGGCCATGCCGAGCGCGAGTCCCCAGACCGGCAGGAGCGAGAACTGGGTCGTCTCGACCAGGGCGACGACCGCTCCCGTGCCGAGGATCAGAGGCGCCGTCCGCCAGAGCGTGACGAGCCGGCGGGCGGCGTAGGCGTCCGGGCCGCCGCCCAGGGCCACGTCGATCGAGGGCATCGCGAGGGTGGGGCCGAGGCCGGCTGTGAGGATGGCGGTGCCGACGAGGAAGGGTGCAATGCCATCGCTGCCCAGATAGGCGATGATCAGGGGACCGCTGGCGTAGCCCACGGCGAACATGGTGCCGTAGAGCCCGAGCACCCGGCCCCGGCGATCGTCGTCGACGAGCGCGTTGATCGCGGCTTCGCTGACGATGAAGACGATGGTGGTGGCAGCGCCGAAGCCGAGGCGAAGCGCGAACCAGAGCCAGGGGTCGACGTGGAGCGAGAAGAGCACGAGGAGGGTGGCTGCGATCGCGAGCCCGAGCCGCATCGCCCCCACGGCCCCGATCTTTTGGATCAGCCGGCCGAAGAAGGGGGCGGCGAGCAGGACCCCGAGGCCGTGCGCCGCCGCATTGAGGCCGATCACCGTGGCGTCGTGGCCGTGGCCGGCGAGCACCAGCGAGAGCAGCGGGAAGGAGAGGGCGAGCGATGCACCGACGATCGCGGCACTGACCATCAGCGCCGCGAGTTCGTAGGGGCGTCGGGCTATGGTCTCAGCGCTTGCGGCGGGAGGCTGCATGACCACCCCGGCCGCGCAGCTGCTGCCCCCGGCGCATCGGCCCGGCCTTGGCCCAGGCGGCGCGCGCGAGTTCGGCCGCATGCGCGCGTTCGTGGCTGTCGATGCGAAAGCTGAGCTGGCCCTGGACGATGTCGACATCGGCAAGCGTGACGGTGACGAGATCGCCGAGCCCGAAGGCCTCGCCGTAGCGGATGCCGATGAGCGCCTGGTGCTGCTCGTCGAAATGGAACGCGTCCTCGCCCAAGGTGCTGACCGGCACCAGTCCCTCGGCGCCGGTGTCGTCGAGGATGACGAAGAGGCCGAAGCGCTGCACGCCGATCACCCGGCCGGTGAACTGGGCCCCCTTCTTGTCGGCCATGAAGAGGGCTGTGTAGCGGGCAAACGCCATCCGCTCGGCCTGGACGGCCTTGCGCTCGGTGGCCGAGACCAGCCGGCCGAAGCGCTCGAGCTGCTCGAGATCGTAGGCCCGCCCGTCGTCGAATCCTGCAAGCTTCTCGTGGTGGATCAGAAGGCGATGGACGACGAGGTCGGAATAGCGGCGGATCGGCGAGGTGAAGTGCGCGTAGTGGCGAAGATTGAGGCCGAAATGCCCCAGATTGTCCGGCTGGTACATCGCCTGCGCCTGCGCCCTCAGCACGAAGCCCGAGACCTGCTCGCGGAGCGAGGGCTCCACGATCTTCTCCAGCATCCGGGTGAAGTCGCCGGGCTTCTTCGCCGTTCTGGACCAGCCGATGCCGAGCCGCTCCAGGTACTGCGACAGCGCCTCGATGCGGATCGGATCGGGCTTGTCGTGGACGCGAAAGAGGCAGGGCCGCTTCTTGTCGGCCAAGGCCTTGGCCGCCGCCACGTTGGCCGCGATCATCAGCTCCTCGACCAGCATGTGGCTGGCGAGGCGGCGGCGGACGACGATGTCCTGCACCTTGCCGTCCTGGTCGAGCAGGATCTGCCGCTCGGGCAATTCGAGCTCGATCGTCCCCCGCTTGCGCCTGGCTGCCGCCAGCTTCTCGTAGACGGCGTAGAGCGGCTCGATCACCGTCTCGAGCAACGGCCCGGTCGTGCCGTCCGGGCTGCCGTCCCGGGCCATTTGCACCTGCTCGTAGGTCAGGCGCGCCCGGCTCTTGATCAGCGCCCGCATGAATGTCCAGCGCTTCAGGTTGGCCCCGGCATCGAAGACCAGCTCGACCGCGATGCTGGCGCGATCTTCGTGAGGCTTCAGTGAGCAGAGGCCGTTGGAGAGGGCTTCGGGCAGCATCGGGATGACCCGGTCCGGGAAATAGACCGAGTTGCCGCGCTCGAGCGCCTCCTGGTCCAGGGGATCGCCCGGCTGGACGTAGTGCGACACGTCGGCGATCGCGACCACGGCCCGAAACCCGCCATCGGCCAAGGGCTCGGGATCGGCCCAGACCGCGTCGTCGAAATCGCGCGCATCCGCGCCGTCGATGGTCACCAGGTCGAGGTCGCGGAGATCCGGCCGATCGCCGAGCCTGGGCTTCTCGGCCCGCTCGGCCACCGCCAGCGCCGCCGGGCCGAACTCGATCGGCAGCTCGAGATCGGCCGCGATGGTCAGCGCGATCGAGCCCGTGTCCTCGGCCTTGCCGAGCCTCTCCAGCGCCGTTGCCCGGGGCGGGGCCAAGGGCTTGCCGCGATCGAGCCGGGCGCGGACGAGATCGCCCTCTTCGAGCTCGAGATCGCCCGGGCTCAAGGGCAAGAGCGTGGGCGTGTCGCGGCTGGCGCTTTTGCGGCTCGGGCGGAGGAACAGCGCCTGGCCCTGCTTCTCGACCACGCCCACGGCCTCGCGCTGGATGCGCGCGAGCTTTCTGAAGAGGCGGCCCTCGACCACCCCCTCGTCGTCGGTATCGAGCCGCATCAGGGCGCGATCGCCGACCTCGAGCGGCGCCTCGCCGCCATCCTCAGCGAGCACCCGGATGGACGCCCCGGGCACGGCCTCACTTTCGCCCAGAAGCTCGCCCGCGTCGTCGATCGATGTCACCTCGACGGCCGCCATGCGCGGCGGCAGGCCGGTGCGCTCGAAACGGTTGCTCCGACCGGTGCTTCGATCCCGCCGGCCCCCGTCGCTGCGCCCGGAACCGCGATCAGGGCCACGCCCGCGCCGCATGGCTCAAGAGCCGCCGCTCAGGGTCGCTTTTGAACCGGCAGATTTGGGCTTGGCCCTGGCGGGCGCTTTTGCCTTGGCGGGGGCCTTGGCCGCGGGCTTCGCCTTGCCTTTGGCTGGGGCCTTGCCGTTGCCGGCCTTGGCCTTGGCCGGCGCCTTGCCCTTGCCCTTGCCGCCGCCCGCCTTGGCCGCCCGCGCCGCCAGAAGCTCGACCGCCTCGGCCATCAGGAGGTCGTCGGCCGACTTGCCCTTGGGCAGGCTCGCATTGACCTTGCCGTGCTTGACATAGGGCCCGAAGCGGCCGTCGAGCACCTTGACGGGCTCGCCGTCCGCGGGATGGGGCCCGAGCTCCTTCAAGGCCTTGGCCTCGGTATGGCCGCGACCCTTGGCGGGGTTCTCGGCGATCAGGGTGAGCGCCCGGTTCATGCCGATCGAGAGCACGTCCTCGTCGGGCGGCAGGCGGACGAACTGGCGCTGGTGCTGGACGAAGGGGCCGTAGCGATTGATCCCGGCGGTGATCGTCTCGCCCGTCTCCGGATGCGTCCCGACCTCGCGCGGCAGGGCCAAGAGCTTGAGGGCGATCTCGAGGTCGATATCGTCGGGCTGGAGACTGGGCGGCAGCGAGCTCCGCTTGATCGCGTCGCCCGAGCCCGACTGGATGTAGTGGCCGAAGCGGCCGTTCTTGAGCCAGACCTCCTCCTGGCTCGCCGGGTCGACACCCAGGAGCCTTTCGTCCTTGGCCCTGGCGGGGTCGCCGTCGGCATCGTCGCCGAGCTGGCGGGTATAGCGGCAGTCCGGGTAGTTCGAGCAGCCGACGAAGGCCCCGTAGCGGCCGAGCTTGAGGCTGAGCCTGCCCTCCTTGCAGAGCGGGCAGGAGCGCGGATCGCTGCCGTCGGCACGCGGCGGGAAGAGCCTGGGTGCGAGGGCATCGTTCAGGGCATCGATCACCTCGGCGACCCGAAGCTCGCTCACCTCGCCCACGCTCTGCACGAAGGGCTGCCAGAACTCGCGCAGCACGTCCTTCCAGGAGAGCTCGCCCGCGGCCACCCGGTCGAGCTGGTCCTCGAGGGATGCGGTGAAGGTCGGCTGGACGTAGCGGTCGAAGAAGCTGGTGAGAAACGTCGAGACCAGCCGGCCGCGGTCCTCGGGCACGAAGCGCTTCTGCTCGAGCCGGACATAGTCGCGGTTCTGCAGGACGGAGATGATGCTGGCATAGGTCGAGGGCCGGCCGACGCCCAATTCCTCCAGCTTCTTGACCAGGCTCGCCTCGCTGAAGCGGGGCGGTGGCTCGGTGAAGTGCTGGGCCGGGGTGATCCCGCGCTCGTTCACGGGTGTGCCGGTGGCGAGTGCGGGGAGGAGGACGTTCTCGTCGTCCTCGTCCTCGCCCGGGTCGTCGCGGCCTTCCTGGTAGAGCTTCAGGAAGCCGTCGAAGGCGATGGTCTGGCCGGTGGCCCGCAAGGTCACCGCCCCCGCCTTGTCGAGCACGTCGACCGTCACCCGGTCGAGCCGGGCGGCCGCCATCTGGCTCGCCACGGTGCGCTTCCAGATCAGCTCGTAGAGGCGGCGCTGGTCGTCGTCGAGATAGCGGGCGACCATCCTGGGCTCGCGGCCGACATCGGTCGGGCGGATCGCCTCGTGCGCTTCCTGGGCGTTCTTGGTCTTGGTCTTGAAGACCCGGGGGTGCTCCGGCAGGTAGGTGTTGCCGAAGCTCTTGTCGATGAGCTGGCGGGAAGCGCGGATCGCCTCGCCCGAGAGCTGCACCGAATCGGTGCGCATATAGGTGATGAGCCCCACCGTCTCGCCACCGAGCTGGGCACCCTCGAACAGGCGCTGGGCGGTCTTCATCGTCCGGTCGGCGGAGAAGCCCAGCTTCCTGGCCGCCTCCTGCTGCAGGGTCGAGGTCGAGAAGGGCGGCGAGGGCTGGCGGCTCACCTGCTTCTTCTCGACCGGCCCAATCGCCAGCTCGGCAGCCTCGAGCCTGGCCACCGCCGCCTTGGCGGCGGCCTCGTCGCCGAGGTCGAACTTGCCGAGCTTTTTTTCGCCGAGATGGGTGAGCCTCGCCTTGAACTTCGCCTTGTCGGGGGTCTCGAGCAGGGCCTCGATCGTCCAGTACTCGCGCGGGACGAAGGCCTCGATCTCGGCCTCGCGCTCGCAGATCAGCCGCAGCGCCACCGACTGGACGCGGCCGGCCGAGCGCGAGCCCTGCAGCTTGCGCCAGAGCACCGGCGAGAGGGTGAAGCCCACGAGATAGTCGAGCGCGCGCCTCGCCAGGTAGGCGTCGATCAGGCTCTGGTCGAGATCGCGCGGATGCGCCATCGCCTCGATCACCGCGTTCTTGGTGATCTCGTGGAACACCACCCGCTTGACCTCGACGTCCTTCAAGGCCTTGCGTTCCTTCAAGACCTCGAGCAGGTGCCAGGAGATCGCCTCGCCCTCGCGGTCGGGGTCGGTGGCGAGAAAGAGCCGCTTGGCGCCACGCACCGCCCGGACGATGTCGTCGACCCGCTTCTTCTTGTCGTCGAGCACGACCCAGAGCATCTTGAAGTCGTCGTCGGGGAGGACCGAGCCGTCCTTCTCCAAAAGGTCGCGGACATGGCCGTAGGACGCCTCGACGTCGGGCGCGTCGGCGAGGTATTTCTTGATCGTCTTGGCCTTGGTCGGGGATTCGACGACGACAACATCCATGAGACGGCTCAATCCAGGGGCGACCCGACGATCGGGCCTTGTTGGTCTGTCAGGCTTTTGGTCGGCGCTGGTCCGGGTCGGTCACCTGAAGGTCGTGCCGACGCGGCCTTCGACAAGCCGGACCGCGCTAAAAAAAGCCGCTGTTCACGCCAATGCGCGGGAGATGCGGTTGCCCGGGTGACGTCGCAAGCGCCCGTCGAGCTCGAGGTCGAGCAGGGCATTCTGCACCGCCGACGGCGATGCATGGCATTGGCGTATGACTTCGTCAACCGGCATCGGCTCGATCCCGAGGAGTGTCGCGATGTGGTCCGGCAGGCTGCCGGAGGTGCCGGAAGCGGCCGTCCTGGTCGTTGCCGCGGGCTCGGCAAGGGGCCGCGACGACGACCTTTCTGGTGCTGGCCTAGCGGCGGGTTGCGACAGTTCTGCGACCCGCGCCGGACTCGTCGTCCACGCCGGCAGGGCCGCCATCACGTCCTCGATGCCGGTCACCAGGGCCGCCCCGTCGCGCAAGAGCTGGTTGGTGCCGGCATGCCGGGGATCGAGCGGCGAGCCCGGCACGGCCATCACCTCGCGGCCCTCGGCAGCGGCGAGCCGGGCGGTCATCAAGGAGCCCGAGCGCGACGCCGCCTCGACCACGAGCACGGCCGAGGCGAGCCCGGCGATGATCCGGTTGCGCCTGGGGAAATGCCGGGCCAAAGGCGGGGTGCCGGGTGCCCGCTCGCTGACCAGGAGGCCTTCGGCGGCGATCCGTGCGTGGAGGTCGGCATTCTCGGGTGGATAGACGACGTCGATGCCGGAGCCCAGGACGGCGATGGTCGAGCCGGGTCCGTCGAGCCCGCCCTGGTGCGCTGCGGTGTCGATGCCGCGGGCGAGGCCCGAGACCACGGTGAGATCGCGCTCGCTGAGCTCGCGGGCGAACTGGGTCGCCAGATAGCGGCCATTGCCGCTGGCGTTCCTGGCCCCGACGATGGCCAAGGCCCGGGTATTCAAAAGCTCGGTCCGACCCAGCAGGGTCAAGACCGGCGGCGGGTCGGCGATACTGCGGAGTGCCGTGGGATAGGCGGGCTCGTCGGCCAGGAGATGGACGGCGCCCAGGCGTTCGAGCGTCTCGATCTCGTCCATGACCGAGGCCTCGCTGGCGAGCGCGAAGCCCTTGGGCGCCAGTTTCGCCTCGAGCTTCGGCAAGGCTTTGATCACAGCAACGGCCTTGCCGTAGCGTTCGATCAGGTGAAAGAACAGCGTGCCGCCGAGCCCGCGCGACCGGGCGAGCCGGAGCCAGGCCAGTCGGTCGGGGTCACGAGGGTCCCTGCTCACGTCGGCTGCCTCTTGCATCAACCACGTCGAGACAAGCCAGGGAACCGTGCAAAAATCAACTGATGATAGAGAATGGCCCGTCTACTATGCCGCAACGCGTGGCCGGCCGCCGCGTCCGACCCTGCTCCGCGCCCTGGCGGCACCGGCGGTGCCCGGCCGTCGGGCGATCGACCTCGGCTGTGGGGTCGGTCGCGATACGCTGCCGCTGCTCGCCGGTGGCTGGCACGTCCTCGCGATCGACGCCGAGCCCCGGGCCATCACCGGGCTTCGGGCGGCCGTGCCGGTTGCCTGGCGACCAAGGCTGGTCACCCGCGTCGCCCGCTTCGAGGCGGCCCAGCTGCCCCGGGCCGACCTCGTCAATGCGAGCTTCTCCTTGATCTTCGCGGGCCGGCTGCCGGTGCTCGCCGACCTCGTGCGCCGGAGCCACGCGGCCCTGGTCCCGCAGGGTCGCTTCGCCGGGCATCTGCTCGGTTCCCACGACAGCTGGGTGCGGGCTGAGGAGCCGCTCGTCGGTCTCGACCGAAGCGGGCTCAAAGCCCTCTTTCGCGGTTTCGCCCTCGAGCATGTCGAAGAGGAGGAGGCCGATGCGGTGACCCCCAAGGGCGAGGCCAAGCACTGGCATCTCTGGCACGTCAACGCGGTGAAGCGCTGATGCCGGTCAGCTCTTCTTGGCGAAGCTGAGCTTGTTCTCCTCGCCCTTCAGAAGCCTGCGGATGTTGGCGTGATGGGTGCCGACGACGACCAGCGCCAGGGCCACGTAGAGCTCGGCCGGTTGGCCGTAGCCGAAAAGCCAGGCGGTGACGGGTGCCGCCACCGCCGCGAGGCAAGAGCCCAGCGACACGTAGCGGGTGGCCCAGACGACGGCGATGAAGATGGCGAGGATGATCGGCACGACGACGGGGGTGAGGGCCAGGATGACACCGGCTGCCGTCGCCACCCCCTTGCCGCCGCGAAACCGCAGCCAAACGGGAAAGCAATGGCCGAGCACGGTGCCGAGCCCGACCGCGACCGCGATATCCGGCCCGAGCCAAAAAAACGCCAGAAGCGTCGGCAGGCAGCCCTTGGCGATGTCGGCGAGGAGCGTGGCGAGTGCGAGGCCCTTGCGGCCGGTGCGCAGCACATTGGTGGCGCCGATATTGCCGGAGCCGATGCCGCGAATGTCGCCAGCACCACCGAGCCGGGTCAGGATCAGGCCGAACGGGATCGAGCCCAGGAGATAGCCCGCGGCGAAGGCGATGACGAAGGGCAGCCAGTAGACCGGCCCGCCGAGCGGCTCGATCATCGCCCCTGGCCTCCGGTGCGACGCCGAGCGCCCTGCTTGCGCGGTGCTGCAACTCGGCTATGTCGAGGGGATGGCCGATCAGCTATCAACCGACGGTGGTGGTGCGACGGCGGTCGCTCAGTGCTGACGGAGTGCCGATGATCACCCGGGAAAACCTGCAGGACGGCTGGCTCGAACGCATCAGGGAGGCGGCGGGTCGGGCGGGTGACGCTGCCATGATCCGCACCGAGGAGGAGCTTGCGGCCTGCCGGGCGCGCGCCCTTGCAGCACAGCCGCCGGGCGAGGATGTCTGGGTCTTCGCCTACGGCTCCTTGATCTGGAACCCGGCCTTTCATTTCGTCGAGCGCCGGCTCGGGCGCATCTGGGGCTATCATCGCCGATTCTGCCTTTGGACCTATCTCGGCCGCGGCACGCTGGACTGCCCCGGCCTGATGCTCGGACTCGATCGGGGCGGCAGCTGCCAGGGCCTGTTCTATCGGATCGAGGCCCGGGCGGTCGAGGAGGAGCTGACCCTGATCTGGCGGCGCGAGATGATCACTGCGGCCTACGTGCCGACCTGGGTCGAGGGCCGGACCCCGGCGGGCAGCTTGCGCGCCTTGGCCTTCACCATCAACCGGCAGCACCAGCGCTATGCCGGCAAGCTCGACGAGGCCCGGGTGGTCGAGGCCCTGGCGTCCGCCGAGGGGCCGATCGGGCGCTGCTGCGAGTACCTCTTCAACACCCATGACCACCTGCGCGAACTTTCGATCCACGACCCGCAGCTCGCCCGAATCTGCCGCCTGGTACGCGCCCGTCCGGCTTGCGGGGCGGTTGCTAGAACTGATCCTTGAGCGTCCGCAGGCGGCCGAACTCGGCGGCCGATGTCGCCCGGGCGAAGGGGTTGGTGGCCCGTTCCTGACCGATGGTGGAGGGCACGGTGGGCTCGTTTTTGGCCCGCGTCGCCTCGATCTCCTTCGCCCGGGCCAAAAGGGCCGGATTGTCGCTCTCGACCGAAAGGGCGAACTCGAGGTTGCTCATCGTGTATTCGTGGCCGCAATAGACCCGGGTCGCGTCATCGAGCGCCAAGAGCCGCGCGAACGAGGCGAACATCATCGTCGCATCGCCCTCGAAGAGCCGGCCGCAGCCGAGCACGAACATCGTGTCGCCGCAGAAGAGCGCCCGGCTCTTCGGGAAGTGGTAGCTGATGTGGCCTCTTGTGTGGCCCGGCGTCTCGATGATCGCCGCGGTCTCGGCACCGAGCGCGAAGCTGTCGCCGTGGTGCAGCTCGAGGTCGATGCCGGGCACGCCTGCAGCCTCGGCGGCAGGCCCGGCGATCCTGCAGCCGAAGCGCTCCCTGAGGGCGAGATTGCCGCCGGTGTGGTCGGCGTGGTGGTGGGTGATCAGGATCCAGTCGAGCCCGTGCCCGATGGCGTCGAGCCGGGCCGCCACCGGCCGGTCCGTGCCGGGGTCGACCACCGCCGTCATCCCGCTTTCGGGCTCGCGCAGGATGAAGCAGTAGTTGTCGCCGAGGATCGGCAGAAGCTCGATCTCGAGGGCCATCGTCGTCTCCTCCGGTGCCGTTCTGGCTCACGCTCGGTCTTCAAAATACGGTGGCGACAGCGTATAGTGCAAGGCAGGCACAAGCAGTGGCGGATGGCATGCGGCCCGATATTGACGAGTTGACGTCCTTCTACGCCAGCAGGGACGGCGAATATGCGAGGCGGCTGATCAACCATCAGCTGCGCCAGCTCTGGCCGGACGTGACCGCCAAGGACCTGCTCGGCATCGGCTTCGCCACGCCGTTTCTCGGTGTCTTCGAGGAGGCGAGAAGCCAGATCGCGCTGATGCCGGCGACCCAGGGGGCGCGGGCTTGGCCGGCCGACGGGCGCAATCGCGTGGCGCTTGGCCGCGAGGACGAGCTGCCCTTCGACGATCGCTCGTTCGACTACCTGATCCTGGCGCACGCCTTCGAATGCAGTCCGCACGCCAACCGGCTGATGCGGGAAGCCTGGCGGATCCTCAAGGACGGCGGCAGGCTCGCCGTGATCGTGCCCAATCGCCGGGGTCTCTGGTGCTGGAGCGAGCGCACGCCCTTCGGCTTCGGCCAGCCCTATACCAGCGGCCAGCTCGAGCGCAGCCTGAGGAACAATCTCTTTGCGGTGGGCGAGACCCGCCGTGCGCTCTACATGCCGCCTTTGAGCCGCTTCGTGATCCGCGGCCGCCGCCTCGCCTTGCAGCTCAGCGTGCCGACGGAGCGGCTCGGCCTAAAGCTGCTGTCGCATTTCTCGGGCGTGCTGATCGCCGAAGCGATCAAGGACGTCTACAACCCGACCCCGGCTTTTGCCGTCGTCCGGCCGGCCAGTCGTCGCTATGCGCCGGTGCCGGAGGGCGCCTTGGCTCGCGACAAGTCGCGTTCGCCTCGCCTCGCGTGCGAACCGGCGGACGGTGCGCTTTCGATGATGGCGGCGGCGGCGCTCAGGCTGCCACGTCCGAGACGGCCTCGCCGCCGATCTGCGTGAGCTCGAACGGGGTCGTCTGGTAGATCTCGTTGATCCAGTTGCCGAACAGCAGGTGGGCATAGGCCCGCCAGCAATTGCGCGGTGCTTTCGAGGGGTCGTCGTCGGGGTAGTAGTTGAGCGGCAGGGAGACGTCGCTGCGGCTGGCGAGGTCGCGATGGTACTCGTCGGCCAGCGTGTAGGTGTCGTATTCGAGGTGGTTGAACATGAAGACTTCGCGGTGCAGCGGGTCGTGGACGAGGCAGAGCCCGGCCGAATTCGAGACCGCCAGCACCTCGAGGCCGGTGTCCTCCGGGATGTCCTCGCGCCTGACCTCGGTGTGGCGCGAGACCGGCACCAGAAAATAGTCGTCGAAGCCGCGCAGCAGGCCGGGCCGCTGGGCATCCCGCCGCTCGATCACATAGTGCGTGTAGATCCCGAACCGCTTGACCGGCAAGGTGTTCTTGGGCACGCCGTGAAAGTGGTAGAGGGCGGCTTGTGCGCCCCAGCAGATGTGGAAGCACGAATGCACGTTGGTCCGTGACCAGTCGAAGATCGCGGCGAGTTCCGGCCAGTACTTGACCTCCTCGAACGGCATCAACTCGACCGGGGCCCCGGTGACGATCAGCCCGTCGAACTTGCGGTGCCGGATGTCCGCCCACTCGCGATAGAACGACTGCAGATGCGACAGCGGCGCGTTCTGCGGCCGGTAGGTCGAGGTGGTCAGCAGCGTCAGCTCCACCTGCAGCGGTGTGGCCCCCAAGAGACGGGCGAGCTGGGTCTCGGTCTTGGGCTTTTCCGGCATCAGGTTGAGGAGTGCGATCTGCAACGGCCGCACGTCCTGGCGCAGCGCCTCGTTCTCGCCGATCAGGCGCACGCCTTCCTCGGCAAGCTTGCTGGCAGCCGGCAGATCGTTCGGAATCTTGATCGGCATCTGAAGAGCCCTCCCGGGCCGACCGGCGAAGCCAAGAGCATCAGGGATCGCGCGGGGTCGACGGAACAGTCGGGCACGACCTTTTAGCTGCTTGTTTAACGTGGCCGCAAGCCGGTCAGCTCAAATCACCACAGCCCCTATTCTGGCGGGTCGCGGTCTTCTGTCAAGCGATGCCAGAAGATCGCCGATGCTTTACGGCCACCCCGGGCGGGCGTAAGGGATTTGCGTTCCAGCCATTCTGCGGAGTCCGATGGCGGTGGCCGATTCTGCCTCAGAGGAGCTTGCCCGATGGCGGGCGGAGGTCGACCGCATCGATGATGCCGTGATCGACCTTTTGCTGGAGCGCATCGCCGTGGTGCACCGGATCGGTGCCCTGAAGGCGCAGGACTGTGCCACCGCTGCCGGCGTGGCGCTGCGGCCGGCGCGCGAGGCGCAGATCGTCCGCCGCCTCGTCGCCAGGGCCGCATCGGCGCTGCCGGCCGCCGCCGTGACGCGCATGTGGCGCGAGCTTCTGGGGGCCACCACGCGGTTGCAGACCCCGTTCGATGTCGCGGTGCTGGCCGATCCCACCGCACCGCACGTCTGGGCCCTGGCGCGCGACCATTTCGGTGCCTTGACCCCGCTGCTCGCCGTCGAGACCGCCCAGCAGGGCTTTCGTCTGATCGGTGCCGGCGAGGCCGAGCTTCTGGTGCTGCCGGCGCCCACCGACGAGAGCTATTGGTGGCAGCGGGTGGCGCTGACCATCCTCGACAGCCCGTTGCACATCGTCTCCCGGCTGCCCTTCTGTGCGGCACCGGCGGACGAGGCGAGCGAGCCGGCACTCGGCGCACTGGTGCTGGGTGCCTTGCCGATCGAGTCCTCGAGTGCCGACCTTTCCATGGTCGCGGTCGAGACCGACCTCGATCTCAGCCGTGCCCGGCTGCGCGACCTGGTCGAGGCCGGCGGGGTGGAGTTCAGGTCGCTTGCCACCTTGCGCGATCTGCAGCCCGAGACGGCCTTCCACCTGCTCGAGGTCGAGGGCATGGCGGAGCCCGCGCTCGCCGGTCTGCAGCAGGCCTTGGCTCCCTTGCGTGACAGGGTCTTGCGTCTCGACGTGCTCGGCAGCTATCCACGGCCGCTCGAGGCAGGCAGCTGAGCCGCAGCCGATCTTCGCCTATCACCGGGGCAGCGCATCACCGAGGCCGCCCATCACCGAGGCGGCCCATCACCGAGGCAGGACGACGATGACAGCACCGCGGCCCCGGCCGGGGATCATGGAGATAGAGGCCTATCAGGGCGGCAAGGCCGCGACCGCCCAGGCGCGACCGGCGATCAAGCTCTCGGCCAACGAGAGTGCGATCGGGCCGAGCCCGAGGGCGGTCGAGGCCTACAGGGCCGTGGCCGAGCGCCTGCACCGCTATCCCGACGGCGGCTCGGTCGATCTCAGAGGAGCGATCGCCCGCCGTCACAATCTCGATCCGGCCCGGATCGTCTGCGGTGCGGGCTCCGACGAGCTCATCGCCCTTTTGACCAAGGCCTATGCCGGCCCGGGCGAGGAGGTGCTCTACACCGAGCACGGCTTTCTGATGTACAAGCTCGCGGCACTCGGTGCCGGTGCCACACCCACAGCCGCCCCGGAACGGGCGCTCACGGCCGACGTCGACGCCCTGCTCGCCCGCGTCACCAGCCGCACCCGCCTCGTCTTCATCGCCAACCCCAACAACCCGACGGGCTCCTATATCAGCCGGGTCGAGCTCCACCGCCTGCACGCCGGCCTGCCCCCGGACGTGCTCCTCGTGATCGATGCCGCCTATGCCGAGTTCGTCGAGGCCGAGGACTACGACAGCGGCATCGGTCTTGCGGCAACGGCAGCCAATGTCGTCATGACCCGGACCTTCTCGAAGCTCTACGGGCTGGCATCCTTGCGCCTCGGCTGGCTCTACGGCCCGCCCGCCGTGGTCGACGTCATCAACCGGCTGCGCGGCCCGTTCAACGTCTCGCTGCCGGCGCAAATGGCCGGCATCGCCGCCCTGGACGACCTCGAGCACGAGACCAGGGCGCGGCGCCACAATGCCATTTGGCTGCCCTGGCTCAGCGCCGAGATCGCCAAGCTCGGCCTCGTCGTCCACCCCAGCGCCGGCAATTTCGTCCTGGTGGCCTTTCCGGGCGAGCCCGGCCGCGATGCCACCGCCGCCAACGCCCATCTCGAGGCCGAGGGCCTCATCCCCCGCGCCATGGCAGCCTACGGCCTGCCGCACTGCCTCAGGATCAGCGTCGGGCTCGAGGCCGAGAACCGGGCACTCGTCGCCTCGCTCGAGCGCTTCACTGCCGGCCGGGCCGCCGCATGACCCCGTTCCGCCGCGTCGCCTTCATGGGCATCGGCCTGATCAACGGCTCGCTGGCCAAGGTCATGCGCGCCAAGGGACTGGCCGGCGAGATCGTGGCATCCTCGCGCCGCCAGGAAACCCTGGAGCGCGCCCTCGAGCTCGGCCTCTGCGACACCGCCACCACCGACCCCGCCGAGGCCGCAACAGGCGCCGATCTCATCGTCCTCGGCACCCCGCCCGCCGCCGTGGCCGCCGTCGCCGCCGCCATGGCACCCGGCATCGGCGCCGACGCCATCGTCACCGACGTGAGCTCGATCAAGGCGCAGATCGTCCGCGACGTCTGCCCGCATCTGCCCGACCCGTCCCGCTTCGTCCCCGGCCACCCGGTCGCCGGCACCGAGCATTCCGGCCCCGATGCCGCCTTCGCGACCCT
>DAIRDJ010000044.1:0-28065 GCA_036796215.1 Geminicoccaceae bacterium | reverse complement strand
GAGAGTAGCCGCCCTCGAGCGATCACCCCATGTGCGGGGAGGGTCACCCTCCCCGCCTGTCTTGTCGAAACGAACGCTGATGCCCGTTCGACCAGAAACGACTCCGGCAGTCTTGTCGACACGATCAGGCCGCAGACGCCACGTGGTGTCAGGCAGTCGATGGCCTGGCGGAAGACCTGCGCTGGCGAGGTCGTCTCCAGCTCGTAGAAGGCGCCGTTGCCGGTGATGTCCCTGATCGCCTGCAGCGGGTCGTCGGCGACGGGGGTGGCACCGAGGTCCTGCGCCAGCCTAGCTCCGGTCGTCGCCCGGGACTGCTGCCGCCGCTTCCTTGCGCAGTTGGGCGTTGCGATGGATGGTGTAGGTGGCCGAGCCCACGATCAGGAGCGCCCCCAGGGCGGTGGCGGGCGACGGCACCTCGGCGTAGAGCCAGTAGCCGACCACGGCCATCATCAAGAGCCGCAGGTAGTTCAGCGGGGCGAGCGACGAGGCCCGGCCCATCCGCATGGCGGCGGTGAACAGCCACTGGCCCATTGCCATGATGACGCTCATCGCAAAGACGATGCGCAGGGCCTCGGGCGTGGGCGGCGTCCAGAACCACCAGGCGAGCGGTGCGCTCAAGCCGATGACCACGAGGCCCTGGTAGAAGAGCACCGTCACGGTCGTATCGTGCATCGAGCCGAGCCTGAGCGAGATCACGGCACAGGCGCCGAAGACGGCACCCAGAAGCGCCACCAGCATGAAGGGCTCGACGCCGCCGGCGAAGGGCCCGAGCATCACGAGGACGCCGAAGAAGCCGATGGCGGTAGCTAACCAGCGCCGCCAGCCGACGCTTTCGCCGAGCAAGAGGGCGGCGAGTGCGGTGATGAACAGGACCTCGGTCATCTGGATGGCGGTGACGTCGGCCAGTGGCACGTAGACCACCGCACTGAGCCCGCAGAGCATGGCCCCCACGGCGGTCACGCCGCGGAGCGCGTGCATGCGCAGGCCGGCGGGATGGCGGATCTGCTGCCGGTTCGCCCAGAAGAACGGGGTCATCAGGAGCATGGTCATGATCTGCCGGATGAAGACGACGACGATGATCGCGAGGTGTTCGGCGGCGAGCCGCACCAGCACCGCCATGGCGGTGAAGATCGCAAAGGCACAGGTGATCAACAGGGACGCCAGGAGATCCGGTGGCAGGCGGCGGACGGCGGCGCCGATTTGTGCGAGCTCTGGCAATCGAGGGCGCGGCAAGCGTGGCACCTTCAGGACGGCAGCGACCCGGGCTACACCTTGGCGGGACGGGGCTGCGACGATAGAGGCAAAGCCCGACCGGCGCCAGTGGCGACGCTGTGCAGCGCGTCCTGCCGATCTCGTTGCGCTGGCCTGCGTCGCCGCTTCTGGCTATGAGCGTCGGTGGCCGCACAGCTGAGCTTGTGGCCGAGATCGATCCGCGGCCCAAACGGCGTCATCTTCATGAGCGAGCCCGAGCGCAACTCACTGTTTTCCGAGGCTGATGCACCCGGCACCGGTGTGCTGCCGTCGCAGGCGCTTCGGGCCGCGATCCAGGCGCACGAGATCGAGGCCGCCCGGCCGATCGAGCCGTCCCAGGTCCAGCCGGCGAGCCTGGATCTCCGGCTCGGGGCCAAGGCCTACCGGGTGGCCTCGAGCTTTCTGCCGGGGGCGAAGCGGACGGTGGCCGAACGGCTCGCCGATCTCTCGCTCTACGAGATGGATGTCGGTGACGGGGCGGTGCTCGAGCGCGGAGCGGTCTACATCGTGCCGCTCGAGGAGCGGCTCAGGCTCAAGTGGCGGACCTCGGCCACGGCCAATCCCAAGAGCTCGATCGGCAGGCTCGACATCTTTGCGCGGGTGATCACCGATCGGGGCACGCGGTTCGATCGGATCGAGGAGGGTTATGCGGGGCCGCTCTATGTCGAGCTCGCCCCCCGAAGCTTCAGCATCGAGGTCAGGCGCGGCTCGAAGCTCACCCAGCTGAGGCTCAGGCGGGGCTCGCCGCCGGTCTCGGCCCGCTTTCACAAGCAGCTGCAGGCCGACTACGGGCTGATCGGCACGGACGAAGCGGTCGATCCGGACAAGGCAGGCGTGCCGTTCACGGTCGACGTCAAGGGGGCGGGCGACAGCAGCGTCATCGGCTACCGGGCGAAGCGGCATGCCGGGCTCGTCGATGTCGACAAGGTGGGTGTCTACGATCCGCGCGATTTCTGGGAACCGGTGCATGCCCGTGCGGGGCAGGGGGTGCTGCTCGAGCCCGAGCATTTCTACATCCTGGCGTCGAAGGAATCGGTGGTGGTGCCGCCGCACGTGGCGGCAGAGATGGTCGCCTACGACACGACCGTGGGCGAATTCCGCGTCCACTATGCGGGTTTCTTCGATCCGGGCTTCGGCTGCGACGAGACCGGCGGGGCCGGCACCCGGGCGGTGCTCGAGGTGCGCTCGCACGAGGTGCCGTTCTTGATCGAGGACGGGCAGATCGTCGGCCGGCTGACCTACGAGCGCCTGGCGGCCCCGCCGGATACGCTCTATGGCCAGGGCGTCGGCTCCTACCAGAAGCAGGGGCTGCAGCTCGCCAAGCATTTCAAGCCCTGGCCGGACTGATCCGCCTCGTCCGGCTCTCGCCCTCGTGCTATGCTCGCTCTCTTGTGGGCGATGGCGCCCGCGATCGGCGACGGGGGAGGCTGCAGCGATGGCCAAATTCATCATGCTGGTGAACTGGACGGCGGACGGCATCAGGCAGGTCAAGCAATCGGTCGAGCGGCTCGACAAGGCGCGCGCGCTCGCGAAGGCCGAAGGCGTGTCGGTCGAGACCGTCTACCTGGTGATGGGCGATCACGACATGGTCGCCATCCTCGATGCCCCGGACGATGCCGCCATGGCCCGTTTCGCCTTGAAGCTCGGCTCGGGTGGTGCGGTGAGCACGCGGACCATGAAGGCCTTCGCCGAGGCCGAGTACCGCGCGATCATAGCCGCTCTTTGACGCGTATCGGGCGCTGCGGCAGCAAAGTTGCTCGGCCTACCGTCCGTCAACTCGGTCGGGTGGCGTCGTACTTTCGGCTCAGCTGCCGTAGTCGGCCTTGACGAAGTAGAGGCCGTGGGCGGGGGCGGTGGGGCCGGCGGCGGCGCGGTCTCTGGCCTCGAGGGCGGTCCGGGCGAAGCTCACGGGTTTTTGGCCTTCGCCGATGAGCTTGAGCGTGCCGACGATGTTGCGGACCTGGTGGTGGAGGAAGGATGGGGCCGAGGTGCTGATCTCGATCAGTTCGCCCCGCCGCTGCACGCTGAGGTGCGAGAGGGTCTTGATCGCGGAGGCGGCCTGACACGCGGTGTCGCGGTAGCTGGTGAAGTCGTGGCGGCCGACGAGGCTCACCGCGGCGGCGTGCATGTGCTCGGCATCGAGCGGTCGGGCGACGTGCCAGACCTTGCCCTGCAGCAGCGCCGGCGGGCCGCGGCGGTTGAGGATGCGGTAGAGGTAGTGGCGGGCCTCGGCGTCGAAGCGGGCGTGGAAGTCGGGGGCGGCACACCGTGCCTCGGTGACGGCGATGGGCTCGGGGCGGAGATGGTGGTTGAGCCCGCTCATCACGCGTTCGGGCATGAACTCCTGGGCGAGGTCGAGATGGACGGTAAGGGCTAGGGCGTGGACGCCGGCATCGGTGCGGCCGGCGGCGACCGCCGGGCCTGTGCGGGTGGCCAGGGCGTCGGCCGCTTGTTCGAGGGCTGCCTGGATCGAGCGGCCGTTCGCCTGGATCTGCCAGCCGCAGAAGGGCCCGCCGTCGACCTCGAGGGTGAGCCTGAAGCGGGGCATGCGCGTCAGAAGAGCCGCATGCCGAGCGGGATGGTGAAGCCGCGCTGCAGCTCGGCGGCGGTCATGGCCTTTCTGCCCGGACGCTTGACCCGGATGACGTCGAGGACGGCCTCGCCGCAGGCGACCTGCAGCGGCCGGCCGACCACTTCGCCGGGCTCGCCCGCGCCGCTCACGACCCGGGCCTCGAGGATGTTGAGCCGTTCCTCGCCGACCAGGCACCAGGTGCCGGGCCAGGGGTCGAAGGCGCGAATCCGCCGCTCGAGCAGGCTGGCGGGGGCGGTGAAGTCGAGCCGCGCCTCGGCCTTGTCGAGCTTCTTCGCGTAGCAGGCGAGGCTGTCGTCCTGGGGCTCCTCCGTGGCCGTGCCGCTGGCGATGGCGGCGAGGGTCTTTGGCAGGATCCCGGCGGCGAGGCTGGCGAGGCGGTCGTGCAGGCTCTCTGCCGTCTCGGTCGGGCCGATGGGCAGGGGGGCACGGCGGAGCATCGGGCCGGTGTCGAGGCCTTCCTCCATGCGGAAGATGGTGATGCCGGTTTCGCTGTCGCCGGCCTCGATCGCCCGCTGGATCGGGGCGGCACCACGCCAGCGGGGGAGCAGCGAGGCGTGGAGGTTGAAGCAGCCGAGCCTGGGGGCGTCCAGGATCGGCCGGCGCAGGATCAGGCCATAAGATGCGACGATGGTGATGTCGGGCTCGAGGTCGCGGAAGGCTGCCTGGCTCGCCTCGTCCTTCAGGCTCGCGGGCGTGCGGATCTCCAGGCCGAGCCGTTCGGCCGCCTCGTGCACGGCACTCTTACGCGTCTGCTGGCCGCGGCCGGCGGGGCGCGGCGGCTGGGTGTAGACCGCGACCAGATCGTGCGGCAGGGCCGCCATGGCCTGCAGTGCCGGGACGGCGAAGCCACTCGTGCCCATGAAGACGAGGCGCAAGTCCTAGGCCCCCACTCGCCGCCGCTTGGCGAGGCGGCGGAGGATCATGTTGCGCTTGAGGGCCGAGAGATGGTCGACGAAGAGGATGCCGTCCAGATGGTCGATCTCGTGCTGCAGGCAGCGGGCGAGCAGGCCCTCGGCCTCGATCTCGCGCTCGCTCTCGCGCTCGTCGAGATAACGGACCTTGACGGCGGCCGGCCGCTTGACCTCGGCGTACTGGCCCGGGAGGCTGAGGCAGCCCTCCTCGGCGATGTCGGTCTCGGCGGAACGCCAGGTCAGCGCCGGGTTGATGAGGCGAAGCGGCTGGTCCTTCTCCTCCGAGAGGTCGAGGACGATCACCCGCTTGCCGACATCGACCTGCGGGGCGGCAAGCCCGATGCCGGGGGCCTCGTACATGGTGGTGAGCATGTCGTCCATCAGGCGGATCAGCGAGTCGTCGACCTTGTCCACCGCGGCGGCGGGGCGCTTCAGGGTCGGGTGGGGTGGTTGCAGGATATCGAGGCGCGGCATGGTTTTCACAAAACGGGTCGAACGGGGGCGGCTCAGGCGACCTTCTGTCGGGCGCGCATGGCGGCCTCGAGCGTGCCCTCGTCCAGATAGTTGAGCTCGCCACCGACCGGCAGGCCATGGCCGAGGCGGGTGACGGTGCAGCCCGAGGACCGCAGCCGTTCGTGGATGTAATGTGCCGTGGTCTGCCCGTCCACCGTGGCCCCGAGTGCCAGGACCACCTCCTCGACCGGGCCGGCCTCGATCCGGGCCAGGAGCTGGCCGATGCGGATGGTCTCGGGCCCGCGCCCGTCGATCGCCGAGAGCGTGCCGCCGAGCACGTGGTAGCGGCCCTTGAAGCCGACCAGCCGCTCCATGGCCCAGAGATCCTCGACCTCCTGGACGACGCAGATCACCCGGTCGTCGCGGCTCGGATCGCGGCAGACGCTGCAGGGGTCGGTGGTGTCGAGATTGCCGCAAACGTTGCAGGAGGTGACCCGGTCGGCACAAGTCTGCAGCGCCTCGATCAGCGGGCGCAACAGGGCTTCGGGCCGTTTGAGCATGGCGAGTCCGGCCTTTCGCGCCGAACGCGGCCCGAGGCCGGGCAAACGTCCCAGGAGCCGGATCAGCCGCTCGATGTCCGCTGCGGCCATGTGGACTGGTCGAGTGACCCTAGAACGGCAGCTTCATGCCAGGCGGCAGGGGCAGGCCGCCGGCCATCTTGCTCATCTCGCCGGACACGTGCTCCTCGATCCGCTTTTTCGCGGTGTTGGTGGCAGCGACGATCAGGTCCTCGAGCGTTTCGACATCGTCCGGGTCGACCAGCGACTTGTCGATCTTGATCCGCCGCATCTCGCCCTTGCCGTTGAGCGTGACGGTGACCATGCCGGCACCGGCCTCGCCGCTCATCTCGGTCTCGGCGAGGCGCGCCTGCATCTCCGCCATCTTCGATTGCAGCTCTTGCGCCTGCTTCATCATGTTCTGGAGGTTTTTCATCAGCGTTCCATTCGGCTGTTGGCGTCGGCGGCGGGATCGGTCGGGTCGTCGTCGTCCGGGTCGTCCTCGGTGAAGACCAGATCGTCGGCTTCGGGGCGGGTATAGCCGAGGTCGTCGGCATCGTCATGCAGCGACGCGTCGCGGCCCGGGCCAGGCTCGCGGTCGGGGCCAGGGTCGCGCCTGGCCTCGCGCCTGGCCTCGCGAATGTCGACGATGGTCGCACCCGGAAAGGCGTCGAGCACCGCGCGCACCGCCGCGTGCTCGGCCACGGACTCGATCAGCCGCTGGCGATTTTCGGCTTCCTGCTCGGCGAGGCTGGCAGCACCACCCGAGGCGGAGAGGGCGATCAGCCAGCGCCGGCCGGTGAGCGCCAAGAGCGCCTCGCTGAGCCGGCCGGAGATGTCGCGCGGCAGCCCGGATGCGAGGTGCAGTTCGATCCGGTCTTTTTGGAAGCAGATCAGATGCGCACCTTCCTTCAAGTAGCTCGCGAGCAGCGGCTGGCCGTGGGTATGGAGCAGGCGGACGAGGTCGGCGAAGTCGCTGGGCTCGATCGGTTGACGTTCGGGCCGTCGGGCGGGGCTGCGGGGTTCGGTGCCGTGGCCTCGCCCCGGCGCATGGCGGGCGGGGCTGCGCTGCTCGGGCGCGGACCTGCGGCTGCCGTGGTCGCCGGCGGCGTCGGGGCGTGGCTCGAGGGGGGCGATCCGGGCTACGGGCGGCGGCGCCGGTGGCTGGGTCGGCGCCTGCGGCTGGCTGCCGGCCATGGGGCTGCCGTCATTGGTCATGGTCCTGCCGGGGCCCGTGGTCCTGCCGGCATCGCGGTCGAAGGCCTTGATCAGCTCGGCCGGGGTCGGCAGGTGGCCCATGGCGCTCAGGCGCAGCAGCACCATCTCCAGGGCTTCGCCCGCATCCGGGGCGGCGCGGACCTCGTCGAGCCCCTTGAGCAGCACCTGCCAGGCACGCGCCAGCACGGCGAGGTCGAGCTTCTGCGCCAGCGCGCGGGCGGTGGTCACGGCCTCCGGCGTGGTCGCAAAGGAGGAGGTGGCGTCCCGATCGACGATCAGGCAGCTCAGCCAATGGGCGATCTCGAGCAGGTCCTGGAGGACGGCGGCGGGCTCCGCACCGAGGCGATAGAGCTCGCGCGAGCGGTCGAGGGTGGCCGAGGCATCGCCACCGATGACGGCGGCAAAGAGGTCGATCAGCCGCTGCCGGTCGCCGAGGCCGAGCATGCCGGCGACGGCCGCCGTGGTCACCGGCCCGTCGCTGAGGGCAATCGCCTGGTCGAGCAGCGAGAGCGCGTCGCGCACCGAGCCTTCGGCGGCGCGGGCCATCAGCGAGAGCGCCTCGGGCTCGACCGTGACCCGCTCCTGGTCCGCGATGCGCGCGAGATGCGTCTCGAGCACCGGTGCCTCGACGCGCTTCAGATCGAAGCGCTGGCAGCGGGAGAGCACGGTGACCGGCAGCTTTCGGACCTCGGTCGTGGCGAAGATGAACTTGGCGTGCGGCGGCGGCTCCTCCAGCGTCTTGAGCAGGCCGTTGAAGGCCTTCTCGGAGAGCATGTGCACCTCGTCGATGATGTAGATCTTGTAGCGCGAGGCGGCCGGGGCGTAGCGGACGGCGTCGACGATCTCGCGGATGTCGTCGATGCCGGTGCGGGTCGCCGCATCCATCTCGATCACGTCCATCGGCCGCTCCTCGACGAGCGAGCGGCAGGAGGGGCAGACCCCACAGGGCTCGGGCGTGGGCCCGTCCTGCGCCGTGCAGTTGAGGCCCTTGGCGATGATCCGGGCGGTCGTCGTCTTGCCGATGCCGCGAATGCCGGAGAGCAGGAAGGCGTGCGCTATCCGCCCCGACGCCATGGCATTGGTCAGGGTGCGGACCAGGGCTTCCTGGCCGATCAGCTCCGAGAGGCGCTGCGGACGGTAGGTCCGTGCGAGCACTCGGTAGGGTTGCGCAGAGGGGCTTGCCGGATCCATGAAGGCCGTCTTGTGGCGGGGCCAGCCGCGCGATGCGGCCGACGGGTGGAAGACTGGCGCGTGACCCGAAGCGAAGCTCGTTACGGCTGCTTCCTTCCGGACCTGACCGGGTTGGCGAGTGCCCCGTCCACGACCAGCCTTCCATCCTGGAATATCGAGCCTTGCCGCCGGTTGCACAAGGGTCGGACATGGCGCACAAGCGATCGGGTCGAGCGAAGCCAGAAGAGCCGCCTTGTCGCCTGCCCCGATCAACGCCCCGCCGCATGTCTATTCCTCGGTCGGCTATGACCGGGCTGCCGAGAGGCGTGACGATGCGGCCTTTCAGGCCGCGGCCTTGCGCGATCCGGAAAGCCGGTTTCTGGTGCTGCACGGCCTGAAGCCGCTCTTCGTCGAGGATGCGGCGGGGCCGCGGCCGCTCTTCGTCGGCCCCGATGCCCTCGCCGGGCATCGCCCGGAGCCGCCGTTCTTTTTGGGCCTCCATGCGGGCCGGGTGGTTTTCGCGGTCGATCTCGACGGGGCCGAGATCGAAGGCGGCACCTATCTCGAGCTGCGCTCGGCCGGCCCCGGTCTCGAGCGGGGCGAGGCGGGGCTTTTGGCTTTTGCCCGGGGGCTGGCGCATTGGCGGCTGCGGCACCGCTATTGCGGCGCCTGCGGCGGGCCCATGGTGACGCTGCAGGCAGGCCATTGCCGGCGCTGCGAGGCCTGCGGCTTCGACACCTTCCCGCGCACCGACCCCGCCGTGATCTGTCTCGTCACCAGCGGCGAGCACTGTCTGCTCGGGCGGTCGCGGCATTTCGTGCCGGGCATGTACTCGACCCTTGCGGGCTTCGTCGAGCCGGGCGAGAGCCTCGAGCAGACGGTGGTCCGGGAGATCAGGGAGGAGGTCGGAATCGACGTCCGGAAAGTCCGCTACCGGAGCTCGCAGCCCTGGCCTTTCCCGCAGAGCCTGATGCTGGGCTTTCGCTGTGAGGCCCCCCTGGTCGAGCCGGTGATCGATCCGGCCGAGATCGAGGCCGCGCGCTGGCTGCACAGGAGTGAGCTGGTCGATCCCGAGAACCGGCCGGTGCGGCTGCCCAATCCGGACAGCATCGCGCGTTTCTTGATCGAGGACTGGCTCTATTCGAGCTGAGCCGGAAGACTGCCGCCCTCGCCGATGACCGGCAGCATCAAGCGGCCGGCGGCGGTTCGCGCGAAGCGCAGGGTCAAGGCCTTGCGCCGGGCAGCGGGCAGCGGGCGGTGCGTTGCCGGGCGGACGATCTCGGCCCCGAAACGGTCGGCTAGGATCAGGCCTTCGGCCTCGGGCAGGAGTGCTCGTGGGAACTCGGCGGCGACCGCGAAATAGAAAAAATCGGCAAAGCCCAGATAGTCCTGCCACTTGCGGTCGGCACGGAAATCGGCGCGGCTGGACTTGATCTCGACGACGTGGACCTGGCCGTCGCGGCCGATGCCGATGACGTCGACCCGGCGGCCGATAGCGAGCGAGAGCTCGGTCAAGGCTGCGATGTCGAGCTCGGCGAACAGGCGGGCGACACCGCGTGCCAGATCGGCGGCGAACCCACCCGGTGCGGTACTGCCGTTCGCTCTCGCCACCCGCTTCGCCTCCCTCGTCGGTCGTCGTCGATGCTCACCATTTCTTAACTTCCGCCGCGCATAATGACCACGTCCGGCAAGTGGGTGCTGACGACGGTCGTCGACGGTCGCCCGGCTGCAGCGCGGGCTTTTGGAGGGTGCAGGGGTGATGGTGCAGGCGTAATGGCGCAGGAACTGATGCAAAGCGAGGTATCGTCGGCGACGAGCCGCCGCCGCATGGCGCTTCTGCAGCGCGGTGCAGAGGTGGCCGAGCGGCTGACCGCGCAGGACGTCGCGGTGCTGCAGCAGGACAAGTCGGCGGCGAACCGGGCGCTGGTCGCCCGCAAGTTCGGCGCCCAGTATGGCGAGCTTGCCGAGAATGGTCCAAGGGACCTGGTCAAGGCGCTCTTGCACCTCCTGGTCGGTGACGTCGAGACCCAGGTGCGCCGCTCGCTGGCGCTCGCCGTGGCGTCCAGCGATCAGCTGCCGGCGACCGTGACCAGTCGCCTCGCCCGCGACCGGATCGAGGTGGCCCAGCCGATCCTCGAGCAGAGCCCGCTGCTCGAGGACGCCGAGCTGATCGAGATCGTGCGGACCAATGCCATGCAATACGCCCTCGCCGTTGCCGGGCGCGAGCGGGTCTCCGAGCAGCTGGCCGACGTGCTGGTCGACAGTGGTCAGCAGCCGGTGGTGGCGCGGCTGGTCGGCAATGCCGGGGCGGAACTGTCGACCAAGACCCTGAAGCGGGTGATGGAGGACTGGCGGGACGACAAGCAGGTGCAGGAGCGTCTGGTGCGCCGCCCAGCGCTGCCGTTCGAGCTGATCGAGCAGATGGTAGGCTCGATCGGCGACCGGATCGAATGGGAGCTGGTGCACAACCGGCGGATGGACCCGCACGAGGCGCGCGCCCTGATGCAGGCGGTCCGCGATCGGACGACGCTGAGCCTCACCGCGAAGGAGCACGGCGACCGCAATCTCGAGGTGCATCTGCGCGAGCGGCTGAGCTGTGGCGAGCTCGACCACGACGCTCTCGTGCAGTTCCTCCGCAAGGGTGACATCGCCGCCTTCGAGCAGACGCTGGGTTTGTTCGCCAAGCTCGACCCGCGGACCGTACGGCGGTTCGCCTACAACGACGATCGCCGCTACCTCGCAGCACTCTGCCTCAAGGCCGGCCTGCCCGCAGCCCACTATTTGACCATCCGCATGGCCTTGGAGCTGGCGAGCCGGAGCGTGCGGCCGGGTGCTGACGACGACACCTTCTCGAGCGAGGCGATGCGCTTCGTCTTCCGTCAATACGAAGAGCTGCGCCACAACCCGGCCAAGCTCGAGACACTGATGACCGCCTTCGACTGAGAGGCTGTGAACCAATTGACCCTCGCGCGTTCGGAGGTTGGAATTGTGCTGGTGGTCGCTGACGTCGCGCCTGGGAGTTGGGATTGTTCTTGTTGCGGCTGCTGCCGGCTGGTCGATGCCGTGGTGGCGCTGCCCCGAGGCCCGAGCGGGGGCACTCGACGGGTGATGCTGCGGCTCGCGGCCGCATCACGCTGCAGCGGGCCGGAGTGCCCAGCAGCGAGTCATGTTGTGGGCGAGGGCGAACCAGAGGGCGACGGCCTTGGCCTTGACGGTGCCGCGCACGGTGAATTGGCGCAGGCCACGGTTCTTGGCCTGGGCGTTGGCCAGCTCGGCGGTGGCGGCGCGGTGCTTATAGATCGCCTTGGCCTCGTCGGTGCCCATGCGCGCGCGCCACGCGGCCACACCCGGCGGATCGGTCGCGCGCGGCGCGTAGCGGTCACGCTGGCCGGCCCGCGCCGGGGGGCCGGGGCGAAGACCCGAGAGCCTTGCTGCTCGAGCGTGTCGATGTCGGCGAGCTTGGTGTAGCCGCCGTCGACCAGGTGGCGCTGCGGGCGCGCGCCGTAGAGCTCCTTCAACCGGTCGTTGGCCGACGCCGCCTTGCCCATGTCCGAGCCGGTGTTGCCGACCTCGACCAGGGCGATCATGCCGCTCGCAGTGTCGCTGACGCATTGGACGTCGAAGGCCGGGCGAAAGCCATGGTCGGCCATCTTCATCACCTTGGCCTCGGCATCGGTCGTCGAGACCCTGGGCTCCTCGGCCGGTGGCGCCCCGGTGCCGCCGGTCGCTCCCGGCGGCTCGCCCGCGTGCGAGCTCGGCCGCGGCGGCGAGTGCCTGCTCGACCCGCTTCAGCCGCTCGCGCGCGGCACGCTCGCGCGCGGCCCGCTGTCGCTCGATCGCCTTCGCGGGGCCGGTCACCGCGCTCGCCACGGTCAACTGCGCCATTGGCGATCGCTACTTCACCGACTATTTGAACCTCGTGTTGCTCGACGGCCGCTGGCAGATCATCGCCAAGGTGTTCCACGCCGAGCCTCTGGCCGGCAACGACTGAGGGAGGGGGAGTCACCATGCCCTACGTCAACATCAAGATCACCCGCGAGGGGGCCACGGCCGAGCAGAAGGCGCGGCTGATCGCCGGGGTCACCGAGCTTCTGGTCGACGTGCTGGACAAGAACCCGGCCACCACGGTCGTGGTGATCGACGAGGTGGCGCTCGAGGACTGGGGGATCGGCGGGCTGCCGGTGACCGGGTTCCGCCGGCGGGCGGCGGCCGCAGCGCCGTCGCCGTCGTAGAGGGGGCGACAATGCCGATTCGCACTGCGCTGACCGAGCTTCTGGCGCTCCGCCACCCCGTCCTCTTGGCCCCCATGGCCGGGGTCAGCGGCGGGGCCCTGGCGGCGGCGGTCGGCGGCGCCGGCGGGCTCGGCCTGATCGGCGGCGGCTACGGCGACCGCCCCTGGCTCGAGCGGGAGCTCCGGGCCGCCGGCAACGCGCGGGTCGGCGTCGGCTTCATCACCTGGGCTCTCGAGCGGCAGCCGGCACTGCTCGAGTTCGCCCTCGACCATCTACCGGTCGCGATCTTCCTCTCGTTCGGCAACTGCCGGCGGTTCGCCCGGCGGGTCGCCGATGCGGGCGTGCCCCTCATCCTGCAGGTGCAGACGGTCGAGCAGGCGAAGGCGGCGCTCGATGCCGGGGCCGATGTCCTGGTGGCGCAAGGGACGGAGGCGGGAGGGCACGGCGGCCGGCGCGCGACCCTGCCGCTGGTGCCGGTCATCGTCGACCTCGCCGGGTCCGTGCCGGTGGTGGCGGCGGGCGGCATCGCCGACGGTCGGGGCCTCGCGGCCGCACTGATGCTCGGCGCGGCGGGCGTGCTCTGCGGCACCGCCTTCTATGCCAGCGCCGAGTCGCTGGCCCATCCTGTTGCCAAGGCGGCGGCGGTGGCGGGGTCCGGTGATCAGACGCTGCGCAGCTCGGTCTTCGACCGCGCACGCGGGCTCGACTGGCCGACAGAGTGGAACCTCCGCACCCTGCGCAACGATTTCCTCGACGATTGGGCGGAGGCCGACCTGGGGCTTCTGGACGAGGCCGTGCGCCGGCGCTATGCGCAAGCGGTGGCCAACGGTGACGTCACCACGGCCGCCGTCATCGTCGGCGAGGCGGTCGACCTGGTGACCCGGCACGAGCCGGCGGCGGTCATCGTCGAGCGGCTGGCGGGCGAGGCCGAATCCCTGCTGGCGCGAGCACCCGCCATGCTTCTGGGCGGGTGACGAAACCGAACGCCGGCCAACCCGTCCCTTCCGGGGCATCGGGCCTTGCGAGGTAAGGGATAAGGCTCATCGGCCAGAAAAACGGCCGGGCAAGCTCGCCGCCCGCCGCGAAAAGGACCTCATCGAGGGGTGTTGTCGATGGTTGCGGCCGCGGTCGCGCGAGGCCGCTCCTGGCGCGGTTCGGCAGGTCAGCGATTCGTGACCCGGATCGCGCGCCCAAGGCCGCCCATGCCGGTTTCCTCGAAGGTCACCGACACCTGCTGGCCCAACGAGATATCCTGCAGAGCCACGCCGTTGTGGAGGAGAAACCGCCGGCCGTCCACGTGGACGATTCGGCCAGCTCGATCCACCGAAGTGATCCTGCCTTCCGTCACCTTGCTGCCAACTAGCCGGTCGCCGCGTTGCGCTGCGGCATTCTGTGCCTCGGCCGCCGGGATGCCAGTGACGCCGACCGTCGCCAGCGCCGCGATCAGCGTCAGGGAACGTGCGAAACGCTTCATGATAAGCTCCATCCTCCGAAGCGCCCGAAGGCGCATGATCGATGCTCCGACACCTTCCAGGGTGCGCTGTCATCGAATGCGTCGAATCTACCGTTGCGCGCGCCCGAGCCACTTTACGAGCTGTCACAACACAGCCTCACGATCGATCACAGGTGCCCGAGGAGGGGCTGCGCCCGGCTTGCGGCCCGCCAGCCGCAGCAGGTGGCCGACCGCCGATCTACAACGGCGCCCGACATCTCACGGTCGAGCAGCAGTCGGAGATCAGCGCCAGCGAACGCGGCCTGCAGCCACGGGCGGTGCGCTCGGTGTCGCGTCGCCCCCCCGTTGGCGAGAGCGTTCAGTCGGCGCCTGACGGCGCCTGCTGCTCAGGTGAGGGCGAAGTAGAGCAAGGCAGCAAAGATCGCCCACAACGCCAGGCCCGCGAGTGCGGCAACCAGCAAAGACTGGGCGACCGACGACCGCTCATGCTGCCCGACCGAGCGCTGCGGCTGCTCTCGCCCGTGAGCCAGTGTCCGCGATCCGCGGTTGCTCCGCGGCCTGGGAATGACTTGGTGTAGAGCAGACATCGCGATGGCCTTCATTTCATGGATCGATACTTGTTCGACAGCAGAGTTATCAGCCCGCTCGATGCGTCTTTCTTGTGATTCCCGCTACTCGTGGCGCATTCGTGATTGGCCGAGAGCGGCGGGCGCCCCGCCCGGTCTTGCCGCGACCCGAGGTCGGCGCCAGAACTGGGCGGCACGCCCGACGACGGAGAGAAACTTGGCCCGATCGACCGACGCCGCGACGCTCGCCGCCGCCGCCGCCGAAATACTGGCCCATTTCGGCCGGGTCGGAGGCCTGCCCTTGGCCTTTCGCCTCTGGGACGGCTCGCAGGTGCCAGCCGATCCACCGGGCGAGGCCGTCGCGACGATCGAGATCGAGAGTGCTGCCGTGCTCGGCAGCCTCTTGCGTCGGCCCTCCCTCGACATGCTCTTTCGCCAGTATGTCACCGGCGGCATCACGCCACTCGACGGCGACCTGCTCGGCCTGCTCGATGCGCTGCAGCGCCAGCGCAAGCAGCACCGGCCGACGCTCCGGGCGCTGCTGCGCGGCATGCCGTGGCGGGCGGTGCTGCGCCTGGTGCGCAAGACACGGACGGGCGACGGGGTCGCGCACGGCTATGCCGGCGACGCCGAGGCGCGCGAGCAGAAGACCCGTGACGACCAGGCGCTGGTCCGCTTCCACTACGATGTCGGCAACGACTTCTACCGGCTCTTTCTCGACCGTCGCATGGTCTATTCCTGCGCCTATTTCCGCGATTGGCAGACCGATCTCGAGACGGCGCAGGCCGACAAGCTCGAGCTCGTCTGCAAAAAGCCGCGGCTGCGGCCGGGCGACCGCCTGCTCGACATCGGCTGCGGCTGGGGTGCCCTGGTCTGCCACGCGGCCGAGCATCACGGTGCCGTCGCCCACGGCGTCACGCTCTCCCGGGCACAGTTCGACCTCGCGAAGCGCCTGATCGCCGAGCGCGGTCTGGCCGAGCGCGTGCGGGTCGAGCTCTGCGACTACCGCATGGTCGAGGGGCACTACGACAAGATCGCCAGCATCGGCATGTACGAGCATGTCGGCATCGACAGCTATCCCGCCTATTTCAAGAAGATCGGCAGGCTGCTCGCCGACGACGGGCTCTTCGTCAATCACGGCATCACCCGCCGGGCCAAGCGCGAACGGCGGTCGTTCCGCCGGCCTTCCGCCAGCCGGCGGATCATCCTGAACTACATCTTCCCGGGCGCCGAGCTCGACCATATCGGCCACACCCTCGAGGTCATGGAAGCCGGCGGCCTCGAGGTGCACGACGTCGAGGGGCTACGCCGCCACTACAGCCGCACCTGCCGCCTCTGGTACGAGCGGCTGCTGGCCGAGCGCGACGCGGCGGCCGGCCATGTGGGCCCGGAACGTTATCGGATGTGGCTCGCCTATCTGGCCGGGGTCACCATCGGCTTCGAGCGCGGCCCTTTGCGCATCTTCCAGGTCGTGGCCAGCAAGCAGCGACCTGATGGCACCGCCCCACTGCCACCGACCCGCGAGGACCTCTACGCCGACTGGTCGCATCCGGCAGCCAACGCGCCGCTGCCGCGAACGTGAGTTGCGACAGTGGCGCCGGATCAGCTGGCCGTCATGGCGCAAACTTCAGATCCGGCTCTGCACCTGACGCAGGTCGCGTCCCCGTCGCCCACCGCGGGCGACGGGGATCGCGTGACGGACTCAGTTGGCGACGCGCAGCTCGGACGGCAGGAAGAAGAGGCTGTCCTGGAAGTCCGCAACGGCAGCGTGGCATTCGGCGCAGAAGGCCTGGGTGCCGGCGCTGCGGTCGACGGCACCGCCGGGCATGACCATGGTGTAGAGCCAGCCTGCGGTATCGGGGCTGGCGTCGTCCTCGAGCCGCTCCATGAGGAAGAGCGGGCCGACCGCGAGGCCGCCGTTCGGATGCGCCACGAAGCTGTCCTTGGCGAGCACCGCGCCGGTCGGCATCCGGCCGACCTCCTCGAACCGCCCATAAGCCTCGGCCGCTTCGCCGGGAGCGGCGTAGTTCTGCACGTAGCGCATGCCGTGGGTCGCCGACTGGTAGGCGACGGTGCTGAAACGTGGCCAGCCGTCGTAGCTGGTGGCCGCCTCGATGCCGGAGCCGGCATAGGCCTCGATCATCTCCGGCAGCAGGCAGTCGTAGGCGGCGCGGGCCTGCTCCTCGGTGAGGTCGACCGCAATGGCCGGACCGCAAGGACCACACGGCCCACAGGCCGCGGCGGCACAGGGACCACACGGGCTGCAGGGATTTGCGGCCGCGCACGGGTTGGCCGCGGCACACGGATTGGCCGCGGCACACGGATTGGCCGCAGCGCACGGCTCGACCGGTGCGCAAGGACCACAGGCGGCAGCGGCGCAAGGATTGCACGGGCCGCAGGGACCACACGGGCCGCAGGGTGCACATGCGGCCGCCGCGCGCAGCGCCGGCACATGGCAGGCATCGCTGATGGCGACGGCACCCGGGCTGCAGGGACCGCAGGGGCCACATGGGCCACATGGGCCGCAGGGTGCGTGAGCGGCGGCAGCGCACGGACCACACGGGCCACACGGGCCACAGGGTGCGCAAGCGGCGGCGATGGCGCACGGGTTCGCGGCGGCGCACGGATCGGCGGCGGCACACGGGTTCGCGGCGCACGGATTGGCCGCCGCGCACGGATTCGCGGCACACGGGTTGGCGGCACACGGGTTGGCGGCGGCGACTTGCTGCGGCTGTGCGGCGAGCGCTTCGTCGATACCGACGCTGCCGTCATCGGCGCAAGCCGTCAGGGCGAGCGCACCGCCCAGGAGCGCCACCGGTGCCGTCATGGACCGCAGTTTGGCAACGTCGCGACAGCGGCAGCGACAGCGGCACATGAACGGACGCGGGCCCGCAGCACCGGGCTGCGAGTCGGCGGGAATCGCCTCGGGCAGTGCGCCTTGGTCGGCTTGTGAAGATCGCTGGATGAGCATGTCGTCCCCCTGGTCGAGTTTTGTCTTGGTTCGAAGGGCCAGCGGAAGGCCCCAATCGGCTGCGACCGGGATCGGCCGGCGCCGGATCGTTTCGACCCTAGGGAAGACTGGCCTCACGTGGGCTCACGGCCGCGTGCGCAAGCTGGCCCTGGCGTCACGACCACGTGAGATCGAGGTCTCGCCTGGCGCATGCCCCTCCGCTCCGGGCGAGAAATAGCTATGGTCGAGGTCACAGGCGCGGCGCGCGGCCGACGCCGGGTAGCGCCGCGCTTTCGGGAGCAATGCTGGAGCAGAGGAGGAGATCATGACGATGCCGAGCGAGGCCACGACAGCCCTCCGGCCGACAGCGCCACCGTCCGAGCTGTCTGCCGAGGTCCGGGCGGCGTGCGCCGCGGCCGGCCGAGAGGCGCTCGACTGGCAGCGCATTCTCGGCAAGTCGAAGAGCAATATCGTCGCCGAGGTGCTGCGTCACGAGGGGCCCTTCTATCAATGGAACCACTACCCCAAGGGCGACGTCTACGATCCGGTGAGCCACTCGCAATGGTACTATCATGCCCATCCCAAGGACCAGCGCCCGGGCGAGCACGGGCATTTCCACACCTTCACCCGTGGCGGCGACCAGCCGGCGCACCTGATCGGCATTTCGATGGACAAGTTCGGCAAGCCCACCCAGCTCTTCACCACCAACCGCTGGGTGACGGGCGAGCGCTGGCGGCCGGCGGCCGAGCTGGTGCCTGCCCTCGAGCGCTTCGACATCGAGCTGGCGCACCCGTCCTGGCCGGTCAATCGTTGGCTCGTGGCCGTGCTGCGCTGCTACCGCCCGGTGATCGCCGAACTGCTCGAGGCGCGCGACCGGCGGCTCGAGGACTGGCGGCACGAGCACCCGGATGCCGATGTGTTCGAGGACAAGCGGCTCGAGGTGACCTCCAGCCTCGACATCGATCTCGAGCGCGACACGGCAGCACTGGTGGCCGGCTGAGCTCGGCGCGGCGCGGCGCAGCGGATTTGCTCGATAGCCGGGAGCGGGGCTGGCCGCTGTCGCCCTGCCCCGGCCCCAGCCGACGCGACGACCGTTGGTGGCCGCCTCGCTAGGCTGCCGCCTCACCGGCCCCACCCGGCCAGGCGCCCATCAGATGCTGAAAGGTCTCGCTGCCCATCTCGCCCGGGCTCTCGCCATGAGTCTGGTCGCAGGCGCGATAGGCCACCACCATCGTCTGATAGTCGTTGTCGGCAGGCACCCGAATATTGTGGGTGGCTTCGCCCTCGGCGTCCGCCACGAATTCGTTGCCGGGAACGCCACCGCCGCGGCCCATGTCCATGCCGGCCAGCCGTTCGTTGACCCACCAGAAGGTGTAGAGCCCCTCGGGCCCTCTACCAGATAGTGCCCCGCCTGGCCCTAGCCGCCCTCTGGTCTTCACGGACGCCCTATCCGTGCAGCGAGGTGCTGTCGACCGCCACCGATTTTGCCCGCAAAGACCACCGCTACCGCCAGGGCGCCTACAACCCGCACTCGGGCTACTGCGCGCTGGACAACGGCATGATGCTTCCAATAATGCGCGCCGATGCCCGATGCCCGATGCCCGCTGAAGTCTCCGCCCGGTCGCCGGCGCGAGGCGGGGCGCGCGGACCTCGCAGCCAACGGCTCGGTCTTTACGGCACTCGACGACGAGCCGCTGGATACCGGCTACGTCATTCGCGCCCGCAGCGATGCCACGGCCCGGATCGGCGGGACCGGTCCCGGCGCCGTGTACTGGACAGGAGGTGATGCGCTCGAGCCCGTGAACAGATTCCAGGCCAAGTGGTTCGCCTGGGACTGCCTTTTAGCCAAAGCCGTCGGCCATCGATGAGATCCTGCGGCGCCTCGCCAGCGAGCCGGCGAGGTCGGCGCTGGCCGCGGCATTGCGCTCACCCAATTCTGCGTGGGCGCACCGGCCGGCCCTCGGCTCGCGACCGTTCACGAGAAGGGGAGATCGCGCGCTCGTGCACTGCGTCGACATTCTGGCGGGGTACCGTTGTCTTCTCATTGGGGAAAGGCAAGCGATGACCCGACGGCTCGACGACAATTCAGCGGCCGAGCTTCTGCCAGCCGACCCGCTTTCGGCGATCGACCTGCTCGCCGACCTCGACATCATCGAGCGCGAGCGGGTGGCGAAGAACTGCCGCCTGCGTCGCGTCAGGGCCGGGACGCGCGTGATCGACGACGATCCAGGCGATCGGGCAGGCAATCGGGATGTGATCTTCGTCATCGAGGGCCGGGTGCGGGTGATCGACGAGACGGCCGGCGGCCGGACGGTGATCTTTGCCGAAATCGCGGCCGGCGGGCTCGTGGGCGAGCTCGCCGCCCTCGATGGCGGGCCGCGAACGGCAGCGGTGCTGGCCGTGACCGACTGTCTCGTCGCCATCCTCCGCCCCGAAGGCTTCATCGACTTGCTGCGGCTGCACCCATCGGTCGCCATTGCCCTGCTGGTGCGGATGGCACGGGTCATCCGCGAGGCCGACCGGCGGATCAGCGAGTTGAGCACGATCGGTGCCGCCGGTCGTCTCTGCCGCGAGCTGTTGCGCCGGTCGCGGCCGGGCGCCGACGCCGAAGGGCTGACCCGCATCGTCGATCCGATGCCCACGCAAGAAGAGCTGGCGAGCCTGACCGGTGCCACCCGCGAGACGGTGGCTCGACTAATGGGCCAGCTGCAGCAGGCCGGGATGCTCCACCGCCTCGGCCATCGCCTGGTCATCACCGATACGCAACGGACGGCCGAGCTGGCCGGTCTGCGGGAGATCTAGCCGGCACCGGCGATCACGAGCATTCACAGCGGCGTCAAGTGTACCGGCCGCTACACTATAGACTAAGAGCCAGCAAGTAGAGTCCCCGAACTCACAGCACTGTCGATGTCACCGATTATCGGCAGTGACGAGCAGGGAGACGGACATGCAAAACTTGGCGCGTGACCAAGCTCGACCCAATCACGATGCGCCCCACCTCGAAGCGCTATTGCCGGCGGCCGGTGCGATGACGGCACTCTGCGTCATGCTTTTGATGCTGCTCTTCGTCGTCTGAGCCAGCCGGCACCCTCGACACTTCCCCTCGACAAATCGCTGCAGTGATCCGCGGCCGGCGGTGCGCGTCCGGTCGGGAGGAGAGCTGCGCCCTTGGGAGACCCGACATGCGCAAACTCCTGTCCACCACGGCCATGGCCATCGTTTTCTCCAGCCTCGCCTTCAGCTTCGCGGTCGCCCAGGAGGAGGACGAACTGCGGGCGATCATTCGCCAGCAGCAGCAGGAGCTCGAGGAGCTGAAGGAACGCTTCGAGCGGATGGAGAACGACAACTGGTCCGCCCGGGAGCAGATCGAGCGCATCGACAGGATGCGCGAGGCGGATCGGGCGACAACCGTCACGAAGGGCGATCACCCGGGCTCGTTCAAGCTGCCGGGCACCAACACCTCGGTCGCGATCGGCGGCTACGTCAAGGCGGACTTCATCTACGACGTCAACGCCGATCTCGGCGACAGCTTCGCCGCCAGCGCGATTCCGGCCGACGGCAGCGACGACGACCGCAGGGAAGGGAACTTCCGTTCCCACGCCAAGCAGACCCGGCTCAACTTCACCAGCTGGACGAAGACCGAGATCGGCGAGGCCAAGCTCTTCATCGAGGGCGATTTCTTCGGCCAGGGCGGCAACCAGACCTTCTCCAACTCGACCACCTTCCGGCTGCGGCACGCCTTCGGCGAGATCGGCCCGGTGCTCGCCGGGCAGACCTGGACGCTCTTCATGCCGCTCGCGAGCTATCCCGAAACGGTCGACTTCTTCGGCCCGGCCGGCATCCCGTTCATCCGCCAGGGCCAGCTCCGCTATACGCAAAAGATCGGCGACGCGTGGTCGGTGGCGGGCTCGATCGAGAACTCGGAGCTCAGCGCCCGCACCCTCGACGGCACCACGGTCGGCGCCGATGGCGGCGACCTGCGCTTCGGCGTCGACACGCTGCCCGACTTCGTCGCCGCGGTGAGCTACGACAATGATGGCTGGCACGGCCGGCTCGCCGGCGTGGCGCGGCTCCTGGAAACCGACGACGCGGGTTCCGACGACAGCGAGGTGGGCTGGGGCCTGACCGCGTCGGCCGTGGTCCCGACCTTCGGCGACGACAGCCTGCAGCTCAACTTCACCTATGGCGAAGGGGTCGGCCGCTACATCATCAACGGCTTCAACCAGGACGCCTTCATCGAGGACGATGGCGATCTCGATGCCATCAAGTCCTGGGGCCTGGCGGCGGGCTACACCCACCACTGGAACGCCAAGTGGCGCTCGAACCTCGTCTACGGCCGCTACCAGGTGCTCGACACCAGCCGGCCGACCGACACCGAATCGCTCGACACGGTGCATGCCAACCTGATCTGGGAGCCGGACCCCAGGCTACGGTTCGGGGTCGAGTACATCTTCGGCAGGCGGGCCTTCGACGATGGCGACTTCGACAACACCGCCCATCGGGTGCAGCTCGCAGCACAGTTCCTGTTCTGATGGCGACGATCCTGACAATGCCGACAGCCACCGGCCAGCACCCGGTCGGCGGCCTGTCGGCCGAGGCGGTGCGGCGGCTGCGCCAGGCGGCCCGCATCGCCCGCGAAACCGGCCGCGTCATCCGCGCCCGCCGCCTCTACCGAATGCTGGTGAGTGAACTGGGCGACGACGGCGACGCGCTGCACTGGTTGGGCGTGCTGGAACAGCACTTGGGCCAGCCGGCTGCCGCACGCGCCTGCCTCGCCCGGGCGGTGATGCTCGATCCCGGCTCGGCGCAGCGCCGCTACCACCTGGCCGAGGTGCTGCGGGCCGCAGGCGAGCACGAGGCAGCCTTGCCGCATTACGAGGCGGCTCTGGCCCGGGCCTCCGGGATCGCCGATATCTGGGTCGGGCTCGCCAGCGCGTTGCTGGCGCTGGACCGTATCGACCAGGCGATCGAGGTGCTCGAGCACGCCCGAAAGATGGCGCCCGCCGATGCCGGGATCAGGGCGCTCTTGCGGCAGGCCTGCGCCGAGGCCGCCTTTCAGGGCGGCGAGCGGCTGCGCCGGCTGCGGCGCTGGCGGGATGCCACCGCCTGCTACCGCCAGGTGCTGGAGCTCGACCCGAACCACGCCCGGGCCCTGGTCAATCTCGGCAGCTGCCTCGAGCAGGACGGCCATTTGGCGGCGGCCGAGGAGCTCTACGACCGCGCCGCCAGAGTCGACCCCGAGCTGGCCCTGGCGCCGCTCAATCTCGGCATTGCGCGCGCCGTCGAGGGCGACCGTGTCGGTGCCGGCCGGGCGCTGCGAACCGCGATCGCCTTGGAACCGACGCTGGGCTCGGCGCATTATCACCTGGCGATGCTCGACGACGCGAAGCGCGATCCGGCAGCGGTGCTGGACCTCCAGCGCCTGCTCGCTCGTGACGACCTCGGTGACCACGATCGGGCGCAGCTCGGCTTCGCGCTGGCCCGGCGGCTGGATCGTTTGGCCATGCACGACCAGGCGTTCGAGGCCCTGGCCGCGGCCAATACGCTACGCCATCGAGCCGCCCCGTTCGACCCGGCCAGACATGTCGAGCTGATCGACGCGCTGATCACCAGGCTGGATCGACGGTTCTTCGCCGAAGCCAACGATACCGGCATCCAGAGCGAGCTGCCGCTGCTCGTCGTCGGCATGCCGCGCTCGGGCACGACGCTGGTCGAGCAGCTGCTCGCCGGGCACAGCGCGGTGCATGGCGCCGGCGAGCGGGAGGACCTGCTGGAGTTCTGCCGGCTCGTCGGGATTCGGGCGCCGCACGGCTCGCTGGCGGACGCGATCGCGGCGCTCGGGCGGGACCAGTCGCAAGACCTCGGCCAAAGCTACGTCCGACGTCTCGAGCGCTCGGCCTCGGCAGCCGAGCGCATTGTCGACAAGCTGCCCGGCAACTACCTCCGCCTCGGCCTGCTTGCCCGCATCGCGCCCAAGGCGCGCATCGTCTGGTGCCGGCGGGACCCGCTCGACACCTGCCTTTCCTGCTATTTCCAGAGCTTCGCCTCGGGCCAGCGCTTCAGCTACGACCTCGAGGCGCTCGGTCTCGTCTACCGGCTGCACGAGCGGCTGATGCGGCATTGGCGCCCGGTCCTGCCCAATCCGATCCTCGAGGTGCGCTACGAGGCGCTGGTCGCCGATCCCGAGGCGGAAGCCCGGCGCCTCGTCGCCTTTGCCGGGCTCGACTGGCAGCCGGGCTGTCTCGCCACCGAGGCGCGAACCGGCCCGATCCGCACGTCCAGCCTCTGGCAGGTGCGCGAGCCGGTCCACGATCGCTCGGTCGGTCGCTGGCAGGCCTATGCGCGGCACCTCGGACCGCTTTGCCACGCTCTCGACGATCGCCGGCCGTGAGCCCGCAGACGCCATCGTCTCTCTGCCGTCGCCTTCGCCACCGTCGCGACGTCGCAACGCAACCGCGCCCGAGCGCCGATCCCGAACGACCGAGCAGCCGCCATTCGGCCGGCAAGGGCGCCGGCATGGGTAGGGTGCTCGTCGTGGTCGAGGCGAGCCATGACATCGAACACCAGACAGTCGCTGGTACCGTCTTTTCTTCAGGGGGCGATGCCACTCGGTGCCGGTCGGGGTGCCGTCGCGTGGCCCGGCACGCGCTAGGTGGCGAGCGTTGCGGCGACGTTCTGCGGCTGCGTGTTCCTGAGGGCGGTTTCCCGCTCGGCGAGGTAGCCGCGGGTGATGGGCAGGGCGTGGCGGTCGCGGATGTACTGGATCTGGTAGTTCACCATGCTGCCGTGGCGAAAGCCGACCAGCGCGTAGGCCAGATAGAATTCCCACATGCGGAAGAAGCGCTCGTCGTAGAGTGCCACGATCTCGGCCCGCTGCTCGTGCGTCCGCCGATACCACGCGGCCAGGGTATAGGCGTAGTGGAGCCTGAGCATCTCGATGTCGGCGGCGATCAGCCTGGTCTGCTCGCTGGCCCTGATGATCTCCGAGAGCGCCGGCACGTAGGAGCCCGGAAAGATGTACTTGTTGGTCCACGCATTGGGCACCCCGGGTCCGCCCATGCGGCCGATCGTGTGCAGCAGCATGACGCCGTCCGGTGACAGGAGCTCGCGCGCCTTGCGGAAGAAGGCGGGATAGTGCCGCGGCCCGACATGCTCGAACATGCCGACCGAGACGATCCGGTCGAACTGCCCCTCGACGTCGCGGTAGTCGATCAGCTCGAATGTCACCCGGTCGGCGACGCCCGCCGCCGCGGCCCGCTCGCGGGCCACCTTCAGCTGCTCCTGTGAGAGGGTGATGCCGAGCACATCCACATCCGCGACGCGGTTGAGGTAGAGCGCCATGCCACCCCAGCCGCAGCCGATGTCGAGGACGCGCTGCTTCGGCTCGAGGTGCAGCTTGGCCGCGATATACGCCTTCTTGTCGGCCTGGGCCTGCTCGAGGCTCGCCGCCGGGTCCCGGAAATAGGCGCAGCTGTATTGCCGGTCGCTGTCGAGGAAGAGATCGTAGAGCCGGTCGGAGAGGTCGTAGTGGTGGGCCACGTTGCGCGCCGCGCGCCGCCGCCAGTTGAGCAGTGCGAGCTTGCGCATCACATTCCTGCTGCCGCGGCCGATCGCCTTGCGCGACTGCCCGCCCGCCTCCCAGGGCGCGTTGGAGGTGACGAGGTCGAGCAGGCCGAGGATGTCGCCCTCCTCGAGGATCAGCCGGCCGTCCATGTAGGCCTCGCCGATGCCGACCTTCGGCCGGCGGAGGACGTCCGGGATCACTTTGCGGTCGGCGAGCCGCAGCACGATCCGCCGACCGCTGCCGTCGTCGCGGCCATAGGTCCGCCGGTTGCCATCGGCGTCGACGATCGTGAGCTCGCCATTCTCGACGATGCGCCCGAGAAACCGGTCGAGCAAGGCCCTGGGGCGGAACGCCAATTTTTCCAAGGCGAAAACCAAACCGATGCTCCCCCGATGACGACCGTCTATCGAGGGGAGCATAGCCGAATGGATCGGGCCACGAAACCGCGCGGTCGAGAAACCAGGGTTTCGGTCGTCATGGACACCGTTACCTGCATGGAGAACGGTACGTGGTACGCCTAGCCCCCTGCGCCCGCAGGCCGTCGGCCGGCCAGGAGTCGCCGCGCGATCACCAGGCGCAGGCGCTGATGCCACTGGTCCCATCACCACCGGTGCACGCCATGACGAGGTAGAGATCGCGCCGCCCGCCGCCCGAGATCGAGGCCTTGCCGCCATCGAGGACGCGAGCGTCGCCCCCCAGCCCTGCCGAGGTCTCCAGGCTCGCCGCGTCAGCGCCGGCGTCGGGCTCGGTCGGGCAGTGGCTGGCGCAGCAGCCGCGCTCGCGATCGGAGACGTCGTGGGCCATGGTCTGAAGGGGCTGCTGCTCGTCGGTGAGATCGCAGGTCACGCGCTGTACCCGAGCGACCGCTAGCGCCATCGCTCCAGGATCGAGACGTAGGAGGCGACGCCGGCGCCGCCCATGTTGTAGAGGCCGGCCAGGCGCGCGCCGGCGAGCTGCATGGCGCCGGCCTCGCCAGCGAGCTGCATGGCGCACATGACGTGCATCGAGACGCCGGTGGCGCCGATCGGGTGGCCCTTGCTCTTCAGGCCGCCCGACAGGTTGACCGGCAGCCTGCCGCTGCGCGTGTTCCAGCCGTCGAGGATCGCCTCGCCACCCCGGCCGAAAGGGGCCAGCCCCATGGCTTCGCAGGCGAGCAGCTCGGCGATGGTGAAGCAGTCGTGGGTCTCGACGAGATCGAGGTCCAAAAGCCGGAGGCGAGCCTCGCCGAGCGCCTGGCGCCAGGCCAGGGCACAGCCCTCGAAGGCCGTGACATCGCGGCGGCGCATCGGCAGGAAGTCATTGACCTGGGCCGCCGCCCGAAAGACCACGACCTTGTCCAGTGCCCGGGCGGTGTCGAGATCGGCGAGCACGAGGGCCGCGGCACGGTCGGAGACGGGTGCGCAATCGGTGCGCTTCAAGGGGCCGGGCGGTCGGGGCGGTCTAGCTCGCGGCGGCGACCTCGCGTTCGGCCTTCTCGCGGTCATACCGCTCCAACCTTGGTTCGGCGTACCGATCAAGGAAGTCGGCAACATCAAGGCCGCGAGACGCGGCGGCCCGCTCTAGCGCTTCCTCATCATCTCGTGCTTCTTGCGCCAAGTATTCACGATAGCCCTCCTCAGTAACTTGGTTGAAGGCTTCTTCAGGATCGATGCCGTCTTCTTCGGCTATCCTCGCGGATTCCGCCAACATCTAATTATGGTAACTCTCGCAGGCGTTCTCGATACTCTTGACGACTTCCTGATTTCGGCGTTCCCCCTCTCGCTTCTCACGTTCCTGCTCCCACTGGCGTTCCTCCTCTCGCTCGCGCTCCTCCTCTCGCCAGCGGCGTTCTGCGTCCACCAATTGCGTCTGACGAAAGGCGATGAACAGAGAAGCAACAAAGGCAGCAATAACGCCCAAGCCGAAGGCCGCGGCGAGAGTCGCGGGATAGACGGCGGCGGCGAGAAGTTCTTCAAGGCTGGTCATCGGTGGCCTTTCGTGAGTTTCAACCGGGAGTTGTAGAACGGCCGGGCGGCCTTCGCGAGCGTCGCGGCGAGCTTCCGGCGGTTGAGGGCGGACACCACCGGGATGCGCGGCACCGAGTCCGCGAACGCGACGCCCACCACTGCGAGGAACACCACAACGGTGGCGACGGCTCGCCCCACGCCAGAGTTGTAGACCCTTTGCCCGCTAGGGGCTGGCGGCCGTCCCGTCGCAGGCCTAAGCGCTGCTGCTGGGCAATCGCGGCCTGCCGATTGTGGCCTGCTGCGCTAACGAGGGCTTAGGCAGTCAGAGGAGGGTGCCCTGCTCGATCTGCTTCTGTTCCTTGGGCGTCACCGTCAATGTCGCGGCGGCGTTCTGCGGTGGCAGGTGTGGTCGCTTGCCCGCGAACAGCTCCTCAATGGAGAGGATTTGGACCCGCTCAAACGTCCCGAAATCACACTTGAACGTCCCGGCGCTCACGGCCTCTTTGATCATCGGTGCCGTGGCCGGGTGCAGCGTCAGGAAAACGCCGATGGGCGCCTTTGTCCGGTCGAGGGTGCCCACGAAGTCGCGGATGTCCCGGACACTCACGCTCTTGCCACCCTTCACCTGCACCAAGACGCGCTCGGTCTTGTCCTTGGCGGTGTAGACGAACTGCACGCCATCAATGCCCGTATCGGCGCCGCGCTTCTTGCCCTGGTGCGGGCGGGCGTCGATCAGCGACACGGCCCACCACTGGAACTGGTACGGGTCTTGATCGAACAGCACTTGGGCATCGCTGGCATCGGCCGGCGTGCCCTCGATTTGGAACTCAACGCCAGGGAACGCCTCTTTGATCCGCTTCTGCGCCAAGCCGATGGCGAGATAGGTCACGTCGATGCCAATCCACCTGCGCCCAAGCCGTTGCGCCGCGTGGAGGGTCGTGCCGCCACCGCAGAACGGGTCAAGGACAACGTCGCCCTCGTTGCTTGAGGTCGCAATAATACGTTCTAGCAAGCTGAGCGGCTTCTGGGTTGGATATCCAAGACGCTCTTTGGCCTGAGAGTTGACGGCAGAGATGTCATCCCAAAAATCCGAAACCGCGTTGCCCTTCTGCTCGTCCAAATATCTCTTCAGGCTTGGCTTGCTTCCCTTATACCAACCCCACTAATTTATGACCGGTGTGACCCATTCCATCGAGCAGAG
>DAIRDJ010000043.1:0-28091 GCA_036796215.1 Geminicoccaceae bacterium | reverse complement strand
GACGCTGTGCCCCTGTGGCGGAATTGGTAGACGCGGCAGACTCAAAATCTGTTGCCTTCACGGGCGTGCTGGTTCGAGTCCGGCCAGGGGCACCACGTCACCCCGCAGCATCTGCTCGAACGGGGTCTGGATCGCGAAGACCTCGACCCGACGATTGATCGCCTGTCCTTCGGCCGTGTCGTTGTCGGCGACCGGATAATCGGGGCCACGCCCCTGGACCATCAGCCGCCAGGGCTGGACCGCCACCCTTGCTGCCACGGTATCCCGCACCGCCTGCGCCCGCTGCAGTGACAGCCGCTGGTTCAAGGACGGGGCACCACTTGAATCGGTGTGGCCGATCACCCTGAAGTAGAAAGCGGCATTGCCGCTCAACTCGTCGAGACAGGCGATGATCGGCGTGAGGTCCGCTTCCTCGGGGCTGGCCGCGGCATCCGCGAAGCGGACGGTCCCCAAGAGATAGTGGTTCCAGCTCGCCGCCGCCGCGTCGTCGAGATAGGGGCGGGCAACGAGCGCCGCATCGGCGAGGCAGGACGGCCCGGCGGCGGGCTCGATCGCCGCCAGATCGACATCACCCTCGCCGAGCGCCATCTCGGGCGGCAGGAGGTTGCCCCGCGCGTCCCGGCGAAAGCCCATATCCGCCAAAACCGTCTCCCGCGTCCGGCTCGCCACCTGGGCCTGGCGGAACAGCTCCTGCTCCTGGGCCGCGTCGCGCGCCTCGGACACCTCGTCGAACTCGGCCAGGGCCCTGACCAGAACCTCGCGCGCCTGCGCCTGCCGCTCGGCCAGCCGCTGGATCTCGCCCTCGCGCGCGGCGAGCAGGGCATCGGCCGTCTGCTGCTGGGTGAGAAGCTCGCCCTCGAACTCGCGCAGCTGCGTCTCGGCCGCCGCCACCCGCGCCTCGTAATCCCGAACGCGCGCCTCGCTCGCCGCCTCGATGCTCGCGATCTCCTGGTTGATCTCGTGGATCCGCCGGCTGGCGGCGGCCAGCGCCCGGCGGGTCTCGATCGCCCCGGTCTCGGCCGTCTCGAGCGACTCCTCGAGCCGCCGACGCTCGTCGTCCGCCTCGATCAGGCTCAGGGCCAGCTCGTCCAACCGGGCCGCACTATCGGCCGCGATGCGCTCCATGGCGTCGCGCTCCTGCAAGAGCCGCACCAGCCGCTGCTCGGCCGACTCGAGGCTCTGGGCGAGCCAGGCCATCTGCTCCTCGGTCTGCGCCTGGGCCGCCCGCTGCTGCAGCTCGGCGATCTCCTTGCGCAACAGGAGCTCGGCGAGCCGCTCGACATCGAGCCGCGCCTGCTCGAGGTCACGGGCGAGATTGCCGAGCGGCAACTGGCTCTGCCGGCGGCTCGCCTCCATCCGCGCCCGCAGGGCGTCGATCAGCTCGGTCAGGTCGTCCGCCTCCACCTCCGCGGCCAACTGCTCCGGCAACGCGTCGTCCGCTGCGATCTCCGGCACCTCGGACTCGACCGCGCTCTCGACCGCAGGTGCTATCGTCGGCGCTACCACACGGGACGGCTTGCGCTCGGGAACGGCCTCGATCAACGCCTCCTCGACCATCCGGTACTCGGGCGGCGGCGGCCCCTTCTCGTGGTCGTCCGAGGCGGCCGGTTGCCACGGCACCGCCAGCAGCGCCAAGGCGGCAACGAGACCGAGGGGAGCAGAGCTGGGTCGGGTTCGAGCCATCCGTCTCACTTTCCGATGATCTTCCCCACCGATTTACGCGGATGCGCGAATGCAACCAAGAGTTAATTGCGCTGAAGGCGACTTATGCGGCAAACAATGCGCGCGAGCCGGGCCGCCCCGCTCACCCATCCAGCCGTCGCCCGAGCCTGCCGGCGAGGTCCTGAATGAACTGCCAGGCCACCCGACCGGACCGGCTGCCACGCGTCGTGGCCCACCCCAGCGCCTGATGCCGCAGCTCGTCCGCGGCCAGTTCAAGCACGAAATGCCGGGCATAGCGCTCAACCATTGCGAGATATGTCTCCTGGTTGCAGGCGTGAAAGCCGAGCCAGAGGCCGAAGCGATCGGAGAGCGACACCTTCTCCTCGACCGATTCGCCCGGATGAATGGCGGTGCTCCGCTCGTTCTCGATCATCTGCCGCGGCATCAGATGCCGCCGGTTCGAGGTCGCATAGAACAGCACATTGCCGGGCCGGCCCTCGAGCCCGCCCTCGAGCACCGCCTTCAGCGACTTGTAGCTGGTCTCCCCGGCATCGAACGAGAGATCGTCGCAGAACAAGAGAAACCGCTCGTCGGTCGCGGCCAGCGCCAGGAGCAGCTGCGGCAACGCCTCGATGTCCTCCCGGTGGATCTCGACCAGCACCAGGGGCAGGCCCTCGGCCTCGACCAGCCCGTGCACCGCCTTGACCAGGCTCGACTTGCCCATGCCGCGGGCACCCCACAAAAGGGCGTTGTTGGCCGGCAGGCCTTGCGCGAAGCGGCGGGTGTTGTCGAGCAGGATCGAGGCCACGTGATCGATGCCGCACAAGAGCTCGAAGGCGATCCGGGAGACCCGCGGCACCGGCCTGAGTGCCCGGGTCCGCGCCTCGAACACGTAGGCCCGGGCGGCACCCAGCCCGAGCGAAGGCGCCGGCGGCGGGCTCCGCCGCTCGAGCGCCTCGGCGATGCGGACGAGAAGAGCTGTCTGGTCGAGATCGGCCATGCGATTTCAGGCTTTTCCGTTGCTTGCCACCAAGGCCTCGGCTGTGGCGCTCGGCCGGCGCCTAGCCGGCAGCGGCCACGCGATCGGCCCTTGCTCGGTGGCGCTGCCGGCGGTCGCGCTCGCTGTTCAGCCGCCGTACCGCCATGGCCAGGACCTGCAGCTTCACCCTGGAGCCGGCATCGGCCGTGGCCGGCTGGCCCGGCAGCAGCGGCGCGAGCTGCGCGGCAAGGCCGCCTCGCGCGGGGCCACGCCGGGCCAGCCGCTGCGCCCGGTCCCGCCTGTCGCGAAGCAGCTGCAAGAGTTCACCGAGCTCCGCGTCGCTGAGGTCCTGCACCGCCGGATGATGCGATTTCTCGACCAAACCGCGCCCCTCGGCATCGAGAGCCCGGGCTTCCTCCTTGCGCGTCAGCGCCATCGTCCCATCTCCTGCCAGGGAACGTCGTGAGCCGAGCCGAACCGGCCGCGCGTCTGCGAGCGCGGCGTCCATGACCACCCGCTCGGGGTTTGCCAACTCGGCTCCGGCATTATAGAACGCGGCGCAGTCTGCAGCGTCTCACCCTCGAGGACAAGAATGCTCATCTCACCGGCCTACGCCCAGGCGGCGTCTCCGGGCGGCGGCGATTTTTTCATCTCGCTCCTGCCCCTGATCCTGATCTTCGCGGTCTTCTACTTCCTCTTGATCCGCCCGCAGCAGCGCAAGGTCAAGGAGCACCGTGCCCTGATCGACAGCCTGAAGCGCGGTGACCAGGTGCTGACCTCGGGCGGCATCATCGGCAAGATCACCAAGGTCGAGGACAACACCGTCAGCGTCGAGATCGCCAAGGACGTCGTCGTCCAGGTGCAGCGCTCGACCATCGCCGATGTCGTCAACAAGCCGAAGCCCGGCACGGCGGCACCCGCCGCCAACACCAACACCGGTGGCGGCGGCTTCATGGGCAAGCTCTTCAAGAAGTGAAACGCCACCCGACCACAGCACATGCGAGGGACCGCTGAATGAAGGCGCTCCAGCCCTGGAAGATCTGGCTCGTGATCGTGGTGCTGGCGGGGGCGATCGTCGCTGCCGTCCCCAACCTCTTCCCGCGTGAGACGGTCGAGGCCTGGCCCGACTGGCTGCCCAAGAGCCAGATCAATCTCGGCCTCGACCTCCAGGGTGGCTCGCATCTGCTGCTCGAAGTGGGTGTCGACACCGTGATCGAGGAGCGCCTCGAGGACCTGGTCTCCGAGGTTCGCCTGGCGCTCAGGCGCGAGCGGATCGGCTATCGCGGCCTCGGCGTGCAGGACGGGATGGTCCGCTTCACGCTCACCGACCCCGCCGAGACCGAGCGCGCCCGCGCCCAGCTCGACGAGATCAACCCGCTGCTCACGCCCGACATGTTCGGTGTCGGCGGTGGCCGCGAGTTCACGATCGACGATGCCGGCGACGGCCGCCTCGCCATCGGCTTCTCCGAGGAAGGCCGGGCCGAGAAGGTCAGGGCCGCGGTCACCCAGTCGCTCGAGGTGGTGCGCCGCCGCATCGACGAACTGGGCACGCGCGAGCCCGCGATCCAGCGCCAGGGCGACGACCGCATCCTGGTCCAGGTGCCGGGCGAACGCGACCCCTCCAACATCAAGGAGCTGCTCGGCCGCACCGCACGGCTGACCTTCCACATGGTCGACATGGAGGCGAGCCTCGCCGACGCACAAGCCGGCCGCCTGCCGCCCGGCACCATGCTGGTTCCCTCGGTCGACCCCGAGGACGGCGTGCCCGCCTGGGTCGTCCAGCGCCGGGCCGAGCTCTCGGGCGAGAACCTCGTCGATTCGCAGCCCAGCTTTCAGGACAACCAGCCAGTCGTGAGCTTTCGCTTCGACAACGCCGGAGCCAGGCGGTTCGCCACGCTCACCCAGCAGAACACCGGCCGCCTCTTCGCCATCGTCCTGGACAACGAGGTGATCTCGGCCCCCCGCATCCGCGAGCCGATCCTCGGCGGCTCGGGCATCATCTCCGGCAGCTTCACCGTCGAGAGCGCCAACCAGCTCGCCATCCTGCTCCGCGCCGGTGCCCTGCCGGCACCCTTGACCATCCTCGAGGAGCGCAGCGTCGGCCCCGATCTTGGCGCAGACTCCGTGGCCGCCGGGCAGACGGCGAGCATCATCGGCATCGTGCTGGTCGCCGCCTTCATGGCGCTCTACTACGGCCGCTTCGGCCTGATCGCCGACCTCGCGCTCCTCTGCAACATGGTGCTGATCGTGGCCGCCCTGTCGTTTCTAGGGGCGACGTTGACGCTGCCCGGCATCGCCGGGATCGTCTTGACGATCGGCATGGCCGTGGATGCCAACGTCCTGGTCTTCGAGCGGATTCGCGAGGAGATGCGCGCCGGCCGGACATCGCTCTCGGCGATCGAGACCGGCTTCAGCCAGGCGATGCGGGCGATCATCGACGCCAACCTGACCACGCTCATCGCGGCACTCCTGCTCTTCGAGTTCGGCTCCGGGCCGGTGAAGGGCTTCGCCGTCACGCTCGCGATCGGCATCCTGACCACGCTCTTCACCACCACGCTCGTGACCCGTGTCGCCGTTCTTCTGTGGTATCGCCGAACGCGACCGGCCACCCTGCCGCTCTGAGGCTCCTCGATGCAGTTTCGACTGGTTCCCGACAACACGCGGATCGGCTTCGTCCGCTGGCGCATCCCGGCGATGGTGCTCTCCGTCGTGCTGATGGTGGCCTCGATCGTCGGCGTCTTCTATCCGGGGCTCAACTTCGGCATCGACTTCAAGGGCGGCATCCTGATGGAGGTCAGGACGCCCGGTCCCGCCGACCTCGCCGCGATGCGCAGCAACCTCAACCAGCTCGGCCTCGGCGAGGTGGCGCTGCAGGAGTTCGGCGCGGAGACCGACGTGCTGATCCGGATCGCCCGGCAGGAGGGCGACGAGGCTGCCCAGCAGGCCGCGGTGGTCACCGTGCAGCAGGCCCTCGACCAGCTCGTCGGCGAGGGCGTCTCCTACCGCCGCACCGAGTTCGTCGGACCCAAGGTCAGCGAGGAGCTGCTGCAGGCCGGCGTCATGGCGACCGTGCTCGCGATGCTGGCGGTCCTCGTCTATATCTGGTTCCGCTTCGAGTGGCAGTACGGTGTCGGCGCCATCGTCGCCCTGGTGCACGACGTGATCCTGACCATCGGCCTCTTCGCCCTGCTCGGGCTCGAGGTCAACCTGACCACGGTGGCCGCGGTGCTCACCATCGTCGGCTACTCGCTCAACGACACCGTCGTCATCTTCGACCGGGTGCGCGAGAATCTGCGGCGGTACCGCACCATGGCGATCCCGGAGCTGCTCGATGTCAGCATGAACGAGACGCTGGCCCGCACGATGATGACGTCGCTGACCACGCTCCTGGCGCTTCTCTCGCTCTATCTCTTCGGCGGCGAGGTGCTCAAGGGCTTCACCCTGGCGATGATCTGGGGCGTGATCGCCGGCACCTACTCGACCATCTACGTCTCCACCCCGACCCTGTTGTACCTCAATCTCCGCGCCATCGGTGCCAAGGCCGACGCCAAGGGCGGGGCCGAGGCCGCCGACGCACCGGCGATCGAAGGCCCGGGCCCCGCCCGGCGCGGCAAGGCCGGCGGCTGACGCCATGGCCGAACCCCTCGACCGGCTGAGCCAGACCGACCTCGGCCGCCTGGGCGTGACCGGCTATCGGCCGGGCGGCTTTCGCATCGGCCGTTTCTGGCACGAGGGTCACATCCTCCTCCTGCCGGACGGTGTGGTCCCCTGGCCCGTCACCTCGACCGACGACATCTCGGAGGCGAGCCTCGAAGCGCTGCGCCACGTCCAGCCGCCGGCCGAGATCCTGCTGCTCGGCCTCGGCCCCAAGGCACCGCTCCTCCCCTTCGCGTTGCGCCAGACGCTCGGCAGCTGGGGCCTCTCGGCCGAGGCGATGCCGACCCCGTCGGCCTGCCGCACCTTCAATATCCTGCTCGCCGAGGAGCGCCGCGTGGTCGCCGCCCTCGTCGCCATGCCCTGAGGTGGAAACGCCCGCGACCCTGGCGGCAAGCATCCCGGACGGCAGCCACCTCGCCCTCGCCCCCGACTATTCCGGCTGCTCGCTCGTCACGATCCGCGAGCTCATCCGCCGCAACGCCCGTGATCTCCACCTCACCGGCCTGCCGCAACTGGGCCTGCAGGCGGACCTTTTGATCGGCGCCGGCTGTGTGGCCAGCATCGAGACCGCCGCCATCTCGCTCGGCGATCTCGGCATCGCCCCGGCCTTCGAGCGGGCGCGGCGCGCCGGAAGCGTCCGTATCGTCGAGAGCACCTGCCCTGCCATCCACGCCGGCCTCACCGCAGCCGAGAAGGGCCTTTCGCATCTGCCGCTCGCGGGCGTGATCGGCTCCGATCTGGTGCGCCTCCGCCCCGACTGGCGGGTCACGGACGATCCCTTCGGCCACGGCCAGATCCTTCTCGTCCCCGCCATCCGCCCCGACATCCTCGTCTGCCACGCAGGCCTAGCCGACCGCAGCGGCAATCTCTGGATCGGCGTGCGCCGCGAGCTGCTGCTGGCCGCCCACGCGGCGCAGCGGACGATCGCCACGGTCGAGGAGATCGTCGAGCGCGACCTCCTCGCCGACGACGTCTGGGCCGCCGGAACCATCCCGCGCCTCTATATCGAGGCCACGGCCCTCGCCCCGCAAGGTGCTGCCCCGGTCGGCCTGCGCGGCCGCTACCCGGCCGACCGCTTGAGCCTCGAGGCCTATGCCGAGGCCGCCAGCACAGCCGAGGGCTTCGCCCGCTTTCTCGACCGCTGGCTCGCCGATGCCTGACCGGGAACGCCTCTTCGTCATGATCGCCGCAATCGCCCGCCTGCTCCTGGGCCTCCGCCACGTCGCCGTGGGCGCCGCGTCGCCCGTCCCGGCCGCCGCCACGCTCCTCGCCCGCGAGCTTTCGGGCCAAAGGCTCATCGTCTCGATCCTCGGCTCCGAGCGGCACAACCCCTTCACCGACGGCGGCCGCGAGCTCTTCGACTGCGCCGCCCAGGGCCGGCTCGACGCCTTCTTCCTCTCTGGCGTGCAAATCGACGCCACGGGTGCGGTGAACCTGTTGGGCCTCGGCGATCCGCAAAACCCGGCCCGCCGCTTTCTCGGCAATTTCGGTGCTCCCTACCTTGCCTCGCTCGTCCCGAACGTCATCCTCTGCCGCACCGACCACGGGCCCAAGACGCTGGTCGACAAGGTCGATTTCGTCACCGCCCCCGGCCGCGAAGGCCGCAGGCTCGTCACCGATCGCTGCGTCTTCCTGATCAAGAACGGCCGCCTTGCCCTCGAAAGCCGCCATCCGGGCGAAACCCTGGAGAGCCTGCGCGCCGCTACCGGCTTCAGCTTCGAGGCAGCGCCCGATCCCGGCATCACGCCCGGCCCCGACGCACGGATGCGCGAGCTGATCGAAGGCCCCATCGCCCTGGCGATGCAGGCGATCTACCCCGCCCTTGCCGCCCGGCTCAACGGCTGAGCCTCAGCCGTCCAACTGCATCAACCTCCGCACCTCGCGCAGCAGCGCATCGAGCTCAAGCTTGCGGCCTTCGACATAGGCCGGATCGAGCACCAGGGTCGACACCCGCTCACCCCGGGCCTCGGGCAAGGGTGCCTCGGGCCCGAGCGTTGCAGCACCAGGCTCGAGCCACGGGCCGAGCAGCCGGCGAACACTCTCGCTCTCGACCGCCCCGACACCCACCCGGAGCAGCCGCACGTGCTGGCGATGCTCGGCCGCGAGCCGTGCCGCGATCTCGAGCGTCGCCGCACTTCCCGCATGGACGACCATGATCACGCCACGACGGCGGCGGCCGAAGACGGTGAGCGCCGTGCAGCCGGTCCAGAGCCCGCCCGTCGCCGCAGCCGCGGGCTCGACCAGCTCCGCCTCGATCCCGAGGCCCCGCGCCAGCCGCTCGAGCTCGAGCCGCAACCGCGTCGTCTGGCTTTTCAAGAGCCGCCGCGCCTCCCTGGGCTCGAACGTGCTGATCAAGCCGCCCGGTGCCATCAGCCGGGCGCAGGCGAGCCTCGCCGCCGCCAAGAGCTCGCCCGTGTCGGCGAGCACCACCTTGAGCTTTCGCCCGGTCGCCGCCGCCAGCCGGGCCGCCCGGGTCACGGGCTCGCGCCACTCGCACGGGTCGGTGAGGATGGTGATGACGGTCCCGGCCGTCGTCACCGTGGCGGCAGTGGAGAGCTGCGCCGTCACGCCTCGCCCTCCTTCTCGCCCGGCTTCGCGAACCGGCGCTGGGCCTCGGCAAAGCCGCGCAGCCGTGCCTCGGCCCGGGCATGGAGCGAGCCTTCCGGAAAGCGTCCGTCGGCACCGCGCTCGCCGACCGTCATGCCGGTCAGAAGGGCCAGGCCCGCCTCGATCGTCTCTATTGGATAGACGGCGAACCGCCCGGCCTCGACCGCCTCGATCACCCGCGATGCCAGCATCAGGTGCCGCACATTGCTCGCCGGGATCATCACGCCCTGGGTGCCGGTGAGGCCACGCCTGTCACAGACATCGAAGAAGCCCTCGATCTTCTCGTTGACCCCACCGATCGCCTGCACCTCGCCGTGCTGGTTGACCGAGCCGGTCACCGCCAGATCCTGGCGGATCGGCACCCCTGCTATCGCCGAGATCAGGGCATAGAGCTCGGCCGAGGAGGCACTGTCGCCGTCCACCCCGCCATAGGACTGCTCGAAGACGAGCGACGCCGAAAGGGCGAGCGGGAAATCGGCGGCAAACGTCTGCGCCAGATAGCCCTGCAGGATCAAGACCCCCTTGGAGTGCACGGGCCCGCCGAGCTTGGCCTCCCGCTCGATATCGACGAGCTTGCCCGAGCCCATCCGCACCGAGGCCGTGATCCGCGACGGCCGGCCGAAGGCGAAGCCGCCGAGCTGCAGGACCGCGAGCCCGTTGATCTGGCCCGGCACCGCGCCTTCGGTCGCGATGCGGACGATCCCCTCCTCGACCTGCTCGATCGCCCGATCCCTGAGCCGGGCGAGCCGCCGCTCGCGCGCCTCGGCCGCCGCCCGCACCTCTGCTGCCTCGATCGTCGCGCCGCCTGCCTTCTTCGCCAGATGATCCGCCTCGCGGATCAGATCGAGCAGGCTCTCGATATCCGCCGACAGCCGCTCGACATCACCCGCCCACCTGAGCGCCTCCTCGAGGCAGGCCGCCATCGCCGCAGGCGCCAAGGGCCCGAGCCCCTTTTCGGCCGCAATCGCCGCCAGATGCCGGGCGAAATGCCGGGCCGCGTCGCCCTCGGTCCGGATCACGTCATCGAAGTCCGCCACCACCTTGAAAAGCTCGGCGAATTCCGGATCGAGCTCCGAGGCCAGATAGAAGAGCATGCGGTCGCCCATGAGCGCCACCTTGACGTCGAGCGGCACGGGCTCGGGCTCGAGGCTCTGCGTCGCCATCAACCCCAGGGCCGCCAGGGGCGATTCGATCCGCAGCTCCTTCGCCTTCAAGGCCCGCTTCAAGCCCTCATAGGCCATCGGCCGGGTCAGGACCTTCTGCAGGTCGACATAGAAGAACCCGCCATTGGCCAGATGCAAGGCACCGGGCCGAACCATCAGGAAGTCGGTGACGAGAGCCCCCTGCTCGACCCGCTGCTCGATCCGTCCCAACAGCCGCTCGAAGGTCGGCTCGTCCTCGAACACCACGGGGGCGGCCGCGGCATCCCCGCGATCGACCAACAGGTTCACGCGGTAGCGGCGAAACGGCGGTGGCACCTCCTCGATCGTCACCGAATGCGGCGCCTGCTCCTGGGCTTCGGCATAGCCGAGGAATACCCCGATATGCCCGCGCACATCCGCCTCGAGGGCCCCCAGATGCTCGAGGATCGCCGGCTGGTCCCGATAGGTGTCGCGCAACGCCTCGATCAGGTGCCCGACCGCCATGGCCGCGGTCTCGTCGTTGAGTGTGCGAATCTTCGCCCGCGTCTCCTGCATCCAGGCCGGAACCGCCGAAAGGGCGTCCTTCAGGTGCTTCTGCAGCCCCTCGATGATCCGGGTGATCTCCTGCTGCTCGGCCTCGGACAAGCCCTGAAACGCATCCGGCTGGAGCACCCGGCCCTCGCGCATCGGCGCGAAGATGAAGCCCGTCGGCGCCCGCAGCAGCGCAATCCCCTGCGCCTTCGCCTCCGTTTCGACCGCTTCGACCGCCTCCTCCTGCCGCTCCTTGAGCTCGTCCTCGATCACCTGCCGCCGGGTCCGATAATCCTCGCTCTGAAAAGCGGCCTTCAGCACATCGGCAAGGTCCTCGACCAGGCGCTCCATGTCGGCAGCGAGCTTGCGGCCCATGCCGGCCGGCACATGCAGGGCCCTGGGGCAGCGCGCGTTCTGAAAATCGCTGACATGGCAGAGATCACCGCCGGCCGGCCGCTCGGCCGACGCCGCCCGCAGCGCCGCCTCGAGGACCGCCTGCCGGCCGACGCCGCGGCTGCCCATGACGTAGAGATGGCCACCCGCCATGGGCAGCGCCAAGGCCAGATCGATGGCATCGCGCGCCCGCGCGTGGCCGAAGGGCCCGTCCTCCACCTCTGGCCCCGACAGCCGCAAGGCCTCGGCCATGGCCTCGACATCGACCACCCGGCGCAATCGATCGCCAACCAGGGCTTCGGGCATTTCCTTCGTCATCGCGCGACCGCTCCCCACTGAATCCAGGGCAACCTAGCCGATCGACGGCCATCACGGTAGACGCTGCCGCCCCTGCCACGGTTACCGCAACCGCCTGAGCAACACGTAGAGCGCACCCTCGCCGCCGTGCCGCTTCTGCGCCGGGCTGTAGGCGATGATCCGGGCTGCATTGACCGGCTCGGCGAGCCAGCGCGGCGTCATCCGCCGCAGCGTGCCGCCGGTGGTCCGCTCGCCGAGCCCGGTGATCACCAGGATGCAGCGCGCCGCCTGGCGCTGGTGATGCGCCAGAAACAGCGTCAGGTGGCGATGCGCCTCCTCCTGGGTCATGCCGTGCAGGTCGAGCCTGGCATCGATGCTGACGAGGCCGCGCTTGAGGCGCTGCAGGGTGCGCCGGTCGATGCCGTGCGGCGCCGGCTTGTCTGCCAGGGACGGCGACCGCGTCGGCACCACCGGCCGGGCGGGCTCCGGCGGCGGGCTCGCCGGGGTCGGCACCGCGGGCTCCCGCTGCGACTGGGGCATGGGCGGGGCGGCCATGGCCCGGCCATCGAGCGGCAGGGCATCGCGGATCGCGTGCCGCCAGAGCGTCAGCTCCTCGCGCGACGGCTGCCGCTCGCGGCCGCGCCGGCTCATGCCGCAGCGGTCGGCCCCGAACCGCTCCCCTCGGGATCGACCAGAACGACGAGGAGCCGCCGCGGCCCGTGCGCTCCCAGCTCCAGCTTCTGGGCGATATCCCCCGTCCGCGACGGCCCGGTGATGAAGTTCAAGGAGCGCGGCAGGTCACCCGCCTCCTCCTGATGCAGCGCGATCGCCTGCTCGTAGCCGCCGACGATCCGATCGGTCGGCAGCACGATGATGCAGTTTTCCGGCAGATAGCCCAGGAGCGTCGGCCGCTCGGCGCTCGAGGCGATCAACACCGTCCCGGTCTCCGCCACCCCGGCCGTTGCCAGCGTCAAGCCCGTCTGGTCGCTGTCGCTCGCCGTGCCCCGGGTGATCCGGAGCAAGGGATGGCTCGACCAGTCGGCCTCGTCCAAGGCGGGATCCGGCGCCATCACCAGCTTCTGCTGCAGATTGTGCCGGCGCAGATAGCGACTGACCACGCCCGGAATGGCCGAAGGTCCGCTCACCCGCTCGACCTCGGTCTGCACCGCCCTTGCATACTCGATGAAAAGCCCGATCCGGTCCTCGGGCGTCAGCTGCCCTCGCGCCGGAACGAAAGCATCCCGGCTCGCCGCCGCCCAGGCCGCGACCCGCTCACGCGCCCGCGCCTCCTCGCCCGCGGCGCGGCCGAGTGCCGCCTTCACCCGGCCGAGCACCGCCTCGCGGCTGCCGCTCACGATACCCGGGCCCCGGTCTTCTTGTAGGCCGCCATGAAGGTGGTGCCCGCCGGTGCCGGCAGATCCCGGCTCACCGTCCAGCCACCCGCGAGCGGCAGGCGCTGGAAGCGGCCGGCCTTCCGGCCGAGCCTGCCGAGCATGGCCATCGCCACGCGCGTGGCCAGCCGATAAAGGGCCGGCCGCGTCGCGAAGAAACCCCAGAGCTTGAGCCCGTAGCGGGCCGTGGGCGGCGTCAGGTTGCGCTCGAACTGCACTTCCCGCCAATGCCGCATCAACTTCGGCAGGGGGATGCGCACCGGGCAGACCTCCTCGCACTTGCCGCAGAAGGTCGACGCATTGGGCAGGGTGTAGGTGTGCTCGATCCCGGCGAATTGCGGGGTCAGGACCGAGCCCATCGGCCCGACATAGACCCAGCCATAGGCATGCCCGCCGGCTGCCAGATAGACCGGGCAATGGTTCATGCAGGCACCACAGCGAATGCAGCGCAGCATCTCCTGAAAGGCCGTGCCCAGCATCTTCGTCCGACCATTGTCGACGAGCACGATGTGCAGGGTCTCCGGCCCGTCGAGATCGGCCTTGCGCCTCGGGCCGGTCATCACCGTCGTGTAGGAGGAGAACTCCTGCCCCGTCGCCGACCGCGCCAGCAGCCGGAGCAGCGTGAACGCATCCTCCATCGTCGGCACCAGCTTCTCGAGGCTGGTGATCACCACGTGCGTGCGCGGCAAGCCCTGGGTGAGCTCGGCATTGCCCTCGTTGGTCACGGTCACGAAGCTGCCGGTCTCGGCGACGAGGAAATTGGCACCGGTGATGCCGATATCCGCCTCGAAATATTTCTGCCGCAGCACGCGTCTGGCCTCGCCGACCAGGTCTGCCGGATCCTCGAGCCTCGGTGACTTGTGGTGCTCGTGAAAGGTGTCGGAGATCTGATCCTTGGTCAGATGCGCCGCCGGGCCGACGAGATGGCTCGGCCGCTCGTTGCGCAGCTGGATGATATACTCGCCGAGATCGGTCTCGATCCGCTCGATGCCGTTGGCCTCCAGATACTCGTTGATGCCGATCTCCTCGGCGACCATCGACTTCGACTTGGTGACCGCCCGCGCCTCCGCGGTGCGGCAGAGATCGAGCACGATCGTCCGGGCCTCGGCCGCATCCCGGGCGTAATGCACGTGCCCACCCCGGGCCGTGACCTTCGCCTCGAACATCTCGAGGTAGAGATCGAGATGCTGGAGCGTGTGGTTCTTGATCGCCCGACCGCGATCGCGAAGATCCTCGAACTCCGGCAAGGCCGCGGCCGCCTTCGTCCGGTTCGCCTGCCAACCGGTCTTGATCTTGCCCATCGCATCCTGGAGCGCCGGGTTGGCGAGTGCCGCCCTGGACTGCTCCTCGAAGGCGAGCGACGTGGCCTGCATGTGCTTTCTCCCTGCTCTCAGCTTTTGGTGGGCTCGGCGATCGCCGGCGTGGACCCGGTCCCGGCCAGGATCTCGGCGATGTGATAGGCGCGGACCTTGGAGCCCTCGCGCCTCAGCCGGCCAGCCATGTTCATGAGACAGCCGAGATCGCCCGCGGCCAGTGTGTCGGCACCGGTCGCCTCGATCTGCTCCGCCTTGTTCTCGACCATCTGCGTGGAAACCGCCGGGTACTTCACGCAGAACGTGCCGCCGAAGCCGCAACAGGTCTCGGCCTCGGCAAGCTCGACCAGATCGACCCCCGGGATGGTCAGGAGCAACTGGCGGGGCTGCTGCTTCACCTTGAGCTCGCGCAAGCCCGAACAGCCGTCGTGATAGGTGAGCCTGCCCTTGAAGTCGCTCTCGACCGACGCGAGCCCGCGCACATCGACCAGAAAGCTGACGAGCTCATGGCAGCGGGCTGCCAGCCGTTCCGCCCTGGTCCGATTCTCGGGCTCGTCCTCGAAAAGCTCGGGCAGATGCTTCGCCAGCATCCCGCCACACGAGCCCGACGGAACAACGACGTAGTCGTAGCCCTCGAAACTGTCGAGAATGGTCCGGGCAATCGCCTCCGTGGTCGCCCGATCGCCGCTGTTGAAGGCCGGCTGGCCGCAGCAGGTCTGGCCTGCCGGCACCTCGACCTCGCAGCCCGCGGCCTCGAGCAGACGAATCGCGGCAAAGCCCACCGACGGGCGGAAGAGATCGACGAGACAGGTGACGAAAAGGGCGACCCGCGGCCGCGACGAAGCCGGTGCGGGCGCGGCCGGGGCCGGAGCGCGGCCGGTCGTCTCGGGCGGTGCGACGGCGGTCTCGGCAGACATGGCGTTCCCTCGGCGACAGGCGACCTTTCCTGGCAGCTGCCGCCGGCGGGCTCAGCTCGTCGGGACCGCTGCCTTCGGCAGCAGGAGGTAGTATCTGCCGGAACTGTTCATATGCCCTGCGACAAACTCGGCCAAGTCCCCCGACCCCCAGAAAACATCACCGCGCACCCCACCGCGAATGGCCCCCCCGGTGTCCTGGGCGATCATCAGCCGCTTGAACGGCAGCATCCCATCGGGAAACGGTGCCGTCGTCTCGAGCCAGAGTGGTGCTCCATAGGGGATATGCCGACGATCGACGGCGAGCGAGCGTTCGGGCTGGAGCGGCACACCCTGAGCACCCAAGGGTCCCTCGAGCGCATCCGCCTCGCCGAGCAGCTGAAAAAAGACATAAGAGGCGTTCTTGTCCATCACCTCCTCGGCCCGCTCCGGATTGGCCCGGAGCCAGGCGGCGATGGTCTGCAAGGAGACCTCGTCGCGCGTCAATTCGCCCATCTCGATCAGATCCCGGCCGATAGCGCGATAGACCCGGCCGTTCTGATCGGCGTAGCCGACCCTGAGCAGCCGGTCGTCGGCGAGCCGCACCAGACCGGAGCCCTGGATCTGCAGGAAGAACTTGGCGATCGGATCGATCACCCAGAGCAGCTCCAGATCCCGCCCGTCGAGCGCCCCCCGTTCGATCTCGCCGCGACTGAAATAGGGCTCGAGCCGATTGCCGACGAGCCGCCCGCGCACCCGCTCGCCATCATAGTCCGCCGAGAAGAGACCGAGTTCGACCGTGATGATGTCGCCGGGTGCCGCCCTGAGCGGCACGCCTCCCGGCAGAGGCTCGAGCGAGCCCTCGAGCAGCGGCTCGTAGTAGCCGGTGAAGAGGCCCTCGGCCTCGCCCTCGCCGAGCACCCGATAGGGCTGAAACCAGGTCTCGAAAAAACCGCGGGCGGCCGCATCGTCGATTTGCGCTGGTTCGCCGAGGTCGACGGCGGCCCGGCAGAGCGACTGCCAATCGGCATTGCTGCCGGCCCTGGGATCGCTGCCGGCCCTGGCATCGCTGCCGGCCCTGGGATCGCTGCCGGCCCTGGCATCGCTGCCGAAGGCACCCGTCGGATCGCGCCGCAAAATGGGCGCGCAAGAGCGCAGCAAGGCGGGCATCGCCTCAGCCACCGGATCGTCGGTCCAGCCATCCAGCGCAGCGAAGGCGACGGGCTCGATCGCGAAGGCCGGCGGCGGCTCGGGTTCGACCCGCTCGCAAGCGGCGAGCAGGACGGCCATCGGCACCAGACCCAGTAGACGTGCCCGCATCGATCGCCCCTCAATCGGGCGTGCGGGTCTCGACCAGCTGCCAGTTCGGATCGTCGATGCGGGCATCGCGGGCGAAGGTCCAAAGATCGACGAGCTCGACGATCGCCGAAGGGTCGCCGTCGACCACGTTGCCTTCGGCATCACGCGTGGCATTGATCTGCTCGGTCACGAACCTGACCGTGAGCGTGGCATAGGGGCCGTCCATCGACGCCTCTGCCACCTCGGCCGCCCGCATCGAGACGATCTCGGTCGTCAGCTTCTCGCCGGCAGCCTGCCGCTGGTCGACGGCGGCAACGAAGCTGTCGTAGACGGGATCCGCCAACAACGGCCGCAGCGTGGCCTTGTCGCCATTGGCGAAGGCATCGAGCACCATGCCGAACGCCGCCCGCGCACCGCCGAGGAACTCCTCGAGATCGAAATGCGGGTCGGCGAGGCGGATGTCGGTCAAACCCTTTTTCAGATCGGTATCCTTGATGTCCGCAAAGGCGGGCTCGTCCTCCTCCCGGCTGCTGTGCCGATCCGGCAGCTTGACGACATTGTCGGCACCCTGCCCCTCCGCCTTCTTGTCGGGTGTCACGTAGGGGTCGGTGCGCCGTCGCTCGCTGCCGGTGCGGCGACCGAGCACGCTGCGCAGCCGAAAGGCGATGAACGCCGCGACCATGGCGAAGAAGATGATATCGATGAAGGCAAAGCTTTCGGACATGGTCCTCGATCGCGCAGGGCCGGAAGAGATACGGAAACCGTACAACTAGGACGGGTGCACGGTGGCTTAAAGGGGCATGTCCTTATATAAGGTCGAGAGCGGAAAAACAAACCAGTCCGTCTCGCGCCGCGGCCGCCGCCCTTTTGCCCGGTCGCAGCCACGTCCCATCCACCGCCCGCACCCACCGCCCGCACTCACCACGCAGAGCCTCGCCGAAAGTCCCATGTCCCCTGTCCTCGCCCTCTTCTTGCTCTTCATCCTGGTGCCGCTGGCCGAGGTCGGCGTGTTCATCGAGGTCGGCGGGCTCCTTGGCCTATGGCCGACCCTGGCGCTGTGCCTCCTGACCGCGGCGATCGGCACACTCTGCATCCGCTATCAGGGCTTCAACCTCGTCAACCAGGCGAGAAGCCAGCTCGACGCCGGCGAGGCGCCGGTCTTCGAGGTGATCTCGGGCGTCTGCCTGCTCATTGCCGGCGTGCTGCTCCTGGTCCCCGGCTTCGTCACCGACGCCGTGGGCTTCCTCCTCCTGCTGCCGCCCTTCCGCCGCTTCCTCTTCGACCGCATCGTCGAGCCGCGGATGACCGTGCTCGCCGAGGCGCAGACGGCACGGCACGGCCACGGCCGGCCGCCGCCACGGCCGACCGTGCTCGAGGGCGAGTTCGAGGAGCTCGACGACATCAAGGGCGAGATGCCGCCACCCCGCGGCGGCTGGGACAAGCACCGGTGATCCTGGTGCGCCACGGCGAGGGCTTCTGGAACACGCGCTTCCACCAAGCCCGGATCGACGCCGCGATCCCCGACCCGACGCTGACCGCGACCGGCCGGCAGCAGGCCCGGCTCGCGGCCGAACGGCTCGACGAGCACGGCATCCGCCGGCTGATCGCGAGCCCCTACCGCCGCACCCTCGAGACCGCGGTGATCATCGCCGAACGGCTCGGGCTCGACATCGAGGTCGATCCGTTGGTACGAGAGCGCTGCGCGTTCTCCTGCGATCAGGGCAGCCCCGCCTCGACCCTCGCCAGGCTTTGGCCCGGCATCGATTTCTCCGGGCTCGAGGAGATCTGGTGGGGTCGGCGGATCGAAAGCCAGGCGTCGATCGACCGGCGGTCGAAGGCCTTCGCCCGGACGATGGTTCGAACGGCCGACTGGCAACGGGCCGCCGTGATCTCGCATTGGGGCTTTATTCGCGCGTCGACCGGCCGATCGCTCGGCAATGCCGAGCTCGTTCGCTGGGATGTTTCAGGCCACGCGACGGCCGACGAGCGGCCGGAAGGCCAAGCAAACCGAGGATCAAACGACAATGAGTGACGAGAAAGAGGGCCAGAACGGCGGCGGCGCTGCGGCGGTCGGTGCCGGCGCTGCAGCAGCCGTCGGTGCCGCTGTCGGGGGCGACGCCGCCCAGGCGCCACAACCGCGGCTCTCCATTCTGACCCAGTACATCAAGGACATGTCCTTCGAGAACCCGCGGGCACCGCAACCAGCACCGCAGACCGCCGGCCGACCGGAGATCCAGATCAAGGTGGATGTCGGTGCCAATGCCACGGGCGAGGACCGCTACGAGGTCACCCTCCAGCTCAATGTCGACGCCAAGGCCGCGGGCGAGACCATCTTTTTGATGGAGCTCACCTATGGCGGCGTGTTCCAGCTCATGAACATCCCGAAGGAGAGCCTGCAGGCGCTCGTCATGATCGAATGCCCGCGCCTCCTCTTCCCGTTCGCCCGGCGAATCGTGGCGGATGCCACCCGCGACGGCGGCTTCCCACCCTTGATGATCGACCCCATCGACTTCGTCACCCTCTACCGCCGCAAGCTGCAGGAAGCCCAGGCGCAGGCCCAGGCCCAGCCGCAACCCCCGAGCTGAGCCCTTGGCCGCGGCCGAAAGAACTGCCTAGATAGGCGACGGGGGATCAGGACGAGCGGAGGACGCCTTGGAACGCGAGGCAATGGAGTTCGACTGCGTGATCGTGGGCGCCGGCCCGAGTGGCCTTGCGGCCGCGATCCGTCTCGCCCAGCTGGGCCAGGAGAAAGGCCAGGAGCTCTCGATCTGCGTGCTCGAGAAGGGCTCGGAGGTCGGGGCCCACATCCTCTCTGGCGCCGTTTTCGAGCCACGAGCGCTCGACGAGCTGATCCCCGACTGGCAGGACAAGGGTGCTCCCTTGACGGTCGCGGCCAAGGACGACCAGTTCCTCTTCCTGACCGAGAAGCGGTCCGTCCGCCTGCCGACCCCGCCGCAGATGAACAATCACGGCAACTACATCATCAGCCTCGGCAATCTCTGCCGCTGGCTGGCCGAGCAGGCCGAGGCGCTGGGCGTCGAGATCTACCCGGGCTTCGCCGCCGCCGAGGTGCTCTACGACGACAGGGGGGCGGTGAAGGGGGTCGCGACGGGCGACATGGGCATCGGCCGCGACGGCGAGCCCGGGCCCAACCACCAGCCCGGCATGGAGCTCCTGGGCCGGGTCACGCTCTTCGCCGAAGGTTGCCGCGGCTCCCTGACCAAGACCCTGTTCGAGCGCTTCGAGCTCGGCCGCAACGCCCAGCCGCAGACCTACGGCATCGGCATCAAGGAGCTCTGGGAAGTCGAGCCCGCCAAGCACGACCAGGGCAAGATCGTCCACACCATCGGCTGGCCACTCGACACCAAGACCTATGGCGGCTCCTGGCTCTACCACTTCGAGAAGAACCAGATCTCGATCGGCTTCGTCATCGGCCTCGACTACCAGAACCCGCATCTCTCGCCGTTCGACGAGATGCAGCGCTTCAAGACCCACCCGGCGATCAGGCCGCTCTTCGAGGGCGGTCGGCGGATCGGCTACGGTGCGCGCGCCCTTTCCGAAGGCGGCCTGCAGTCGCTGCCGCAGCTGGTCTTTCCGGGCGGTGCGTTGATCGGCGACACCGCCGGCTTCTTGAACGTGCCGAAGATCAAGGGCAGCCACACCGCGATGAAATCCGGCATGCTCGCGGCCGAAGCCGCCTGCGAGGCGCTCGCCTCGGGAGCGGAGCGGCCGACGCTGGAGAGCTATCCCGAGCGCTTCGACAAAAGCTGGCTCAGGGAGGAACTCCACGTCGTGCGCAACGCCCGCCCCGCCTTCAAGTGGGGCATGTGGCCGGCGATCGCCTACAACGCCATCGACACCTACGTCTTTCGCGGCAGGGCACCCTGGACGATCGCCCATCACGGCCCCGACCACCGGAGCCTGAAAAAGGCCAAGGACGCGCCCAGGATCGCCTATCCCAAGCCGGACGGGGTGATCACCTTCGACAAGCCGAGCTCGGTCTTCCTCTCCAACACCAACCACGAGGAGGACCAGCCCTGCCACCTGCAGCTGAACGATCCGGCCGTCCCGGTCCGCATCAATCTCGAGGACTACGACGCGCCGGAGCAGCGCTACTGCCCGGCCGGGGTCTACGAGATCGTCCGTGACGACAACGGAGCCAACCCCAGGTTGCAGATCAACGCCCAAAATTGCGTCCACTGCAAGACCTGCGACATCAAGGATCCGACGCAGAACATCAACTGGATCACCCCGGAAGGCGGCGGCGGACCGGTCTATACGACTATGTGAGGGCGCGACGGCGGGCTGGCCACCCAGGGCGCGCCAAGCGGCATTTTTCTTCAACCTCGGATAGGCTTGTGTTACGAGAACAGTCATCCCGTTCAACCAGCCCGCAGACCGCTGCGGGTCGCCGCCGAGGTGCTAGTTTCGCCATGCGCTCATCCGGTCTCCACGAGGCCACGCATGCTGGTGGCCTGGTCTGGCCGACCGAGCATCGGCTGATCCACGCCCTCGACCGCCTGCCCTCGGGCGTCATCATCGCCGATGCCACCGACAAGGTGCAACACCTCAACACCGCCTGCCGGAGCTTCCTGCCGACGCTCAGGGACGAGCTTCGGCCCGGCGCCTTCGTCGCCGACGTCTTCCACGAAGCCGTCCGCCGCGGCGACATTCGCGCCGAGTCCGAGCAGGTCGAACGCTGGCTCGAGGACCGGGCCGCGCTCGAGCCACCGACGCTGATCGTCCGCCTGCGCGACGACCGCTGGGTCAAGCTCGAGGTCCGCTCGACCTTCGATCAGGGTGCCGTTCTGACCCTGGTCGACGTCACCGAGTTCAAGCGGCGCGAGGTCTGGCTGACCGAGCTGCACGACCGGCTCGCCGGCGAGGGCGAGGACCTCAAGGTCTTCGCCCGCCACCTCGCCACCGCCAAGGCCGAGGCGACCGAGGCACTGCGCAAGGCCGAGCAGGCCAACGCCGCTCTCGCCCACGAGATCGCCGAGCGCAAGGTGCTGGAGGAACGGCTCTGGCTCCTCGCCAACACCGACCCCTTGACCGGTGCCATCAACCGCCGCCGCTTCATCGAGCTGCTCGAGGGCGACGCCCGCCGCCCGGCCGGCAGGCCCGAGCCACTCGCCGTCCTGATGCTCGATCTCGACTACTTCAAGAAGATCAACGACCGCTTCGGCCATGCCACCGGCGACGAGGCCCTTCGGCACTTCACCGCCCTCGCCAGGCGCGAGCTTCGCGACCGCGACCACTTCGCGCGGCTCGGCGGCGAGGAATTCGCCACCCTCCTGCCCGCCACCAGGCTCGATGCGGCGGTCAAGGTGGCCGAGCGGATCCGTGCAGCCACCGCCGAAGCCGATTTCCGCGACGAGCACGACACGCGCGTCCCTTTGAGCGTCAGCATCGGCGTCACCGAGCTGGCAGCCGAGGACGACCGCCCGCTCGCCGTCCTCAACCGCGCCGACAAGGCCCTCTATCTGACCAAGGAAAGCGGCCGCAACCGGGTCGCCATGGCCACCACCGACCGCCCGCCCGAACTGGTCGGGGGCTGAGGCAAAGAGGCCTTACTATTGGACGGCGGCATACGATACCGTGTCGAGAAGGCCATCGCTTGCCCTTGCGACAGGTGTTTGCGGTTGACAAGAGCAGTCCGTCATCGACACGATCTCTAACGAGGAGAGATCATGACCGAATTCAAGATCGCCGTGACCGGTGACATCGCCGCTTGGATCGAAGAGCGCGTTCGTTCGGAAGCTTACGACGACGCTGCCGATTATGTGCGAGAACTGATCCGCCGCGATCAGGAACGCGCGGCCGTGCACCACGAGGTGCAACAACTTATAACGGAAGGCGTCGAAAGCGGTATGAGCAATCGCACGCCCGAGCAACTGCTCGAGGCGGCACGGGCGGCAGCAGAAGCAGCACGTGGCAAGGTCGGGCTATAGAACGACCAGGCGCGCCGATAGCGACATCATCGAGATCTACAGCAGAGGTGCCGAAGATTTCGGCGTCGCTCTGGCAGAACGCTACCACCAGCGGCTGATCGAGACATTCGAGGTCTTGGCCCGCAACCCCAGGATGGCACCTGAGCGACGCGAGTTTCGGCCGGCCATCAGGCTTCACCCCTGTGGCGCCCATCTCATTTTCTATACGATAGAGGATGACGCGATCCTGATCCTGCGAGTCCTGCACAACCGTCAGAACTGGGTCAGGCACCTATTATGGCGGCAAAAAGACGATGCCAATCGATCCGGCAACGTCGACCTATCCCGCCCCCACCGCATAAGGCGGCTTCTCGTAGCCCGCGGGCGAGTGCGTGAAGATCTCGTAGCCGTCGTCGGTCACGCCCACCGTGTGCTCGAACTGCGCCGAGAGCGAGCGGTCGCGGGTCACCGTGGTCCAGCCGTCCTTGAGGATCTTCACCTTGTGGCCGCCGGCATTGATCATCGGCTCGACGGTAAACAGCATGCCAGGGGCGAGGACCAGGCCGTCGCCGGGCTTGCCGTAGTGGCGGACCTCGGGTGCGTCGTGGAAGACCTTGCCGATCCCGTGGCCGACGAAATCGCGCACCACCGAGAACCGGGCCGCTTCCGCCACCACCTGGATCGCGTGGCCGACGTCACCGAGCGTCGCCCCGGGGCGCACCGCCTCGATCCCGACCCACATCGCCTCGTAGGTGACCTCGATCAGCTTCAGCGCCTTGACCGGCACCCGCTCGCCCACCGCGAACATCCGGCTCGTGTCGCCGTAATAGCCGTCGAGGATCACCGTCACGTCGATATTGAGGATGTCGCCATCGGCGAGCCGCTTGTCGTCCGACGGAATGCCGTGATTGACGACATGGTTGACCGAGATGCAGGAGCTCTTGCTGTAGCCGCGATAGCCGAGGGTCGCGGGCACCCCGCCGTGATCGCGCATGAACTGGTCGATCGCCCGATCGAGGGCCCCCGTCGACACCCCCGCCTCGACCAGGGGCGTGACATGATCGAGGGTCCTGGCCGCGAGCTCGCCGGCCTTGCGCATCGCCGCGAAAGCCGCAGCCCCGTGGATCGGCACGGGCCTGCCGGTGCCGGCCTTGTCGATATGCGTCTGTCGCTCGTCTTTCATCACGTCGATCGGCACGGGCCGGCGGTCAGCCGACCACCTCGGGGTTGAGAATGAGGCCGGGCTCCAGCGGCCGGCCGGCGAGAAAATCCAGGATGTTGTCGACGCACTTCTCGGCCATGGCCGCGACCGCCGCATCGCTCAATCCTGCTACATGGGGAGAGAAGACGACGTTGTCCAATCGCCTGAGCGGCGAGTCCATGGGCAACGGCTCCACCTCGAAGACATCGAGCCCGGCCCCGCCAATGGTCCCCGCCTCGAGCGCCGCGGCCAGGGCCGCCTCGTCGACCAGGGGCCCGCGCGCGGTGTTGACGAGAAAGGCCGAGGGCTTCATTCGCCGCAACGCCGCCTCGCCCACCAGATGCCGGGTCGCGGGCATCGCCGGGGCGTGCACCGAGACGAAATCCGCCTCCTCGAAGAGCGCCTCGAAGCCGACCGGCTCGCAGCCCAGATGCGCGATCGCCGACGCCTCGACCTCTGGATCGTGGACCAGCACGCGCATCGCGAAGCCCTGGCAGCGCTTGGCGACAGCCCGGCCGATCCGCCCGAAGCCCAGGAGCCCGACCACCGCGCCGTGCAGCCGGCCGTGATAGAGGCTGCCCCAGCCGCCGTCGCGCACCCGCCGGTCATAGGCCGTGATCCTCGAGGCGAGTGCGGCCATCAGCGCCAGCGTATGGTCCGCCACCGCCTCGTGATTGGCGCCGAAGGCCATGGCGACCGCCACTCCGGCAGCGGTGCAGGCCGCGACATCGATCTGGTCGTGGCCGACCCCGAGCCGGGCGACGATCCTGAGATCCTTGGCCACCGCCAGGGTCCCGGCGTCGTAGGGCTCGAAGCTGGCGATCGTCGCCACCACCCCCGGCAGTGCCGTGATCAAGCCCGCCGCATCCAGGCGCCGGCCGGTCTCGTTAAAGGCGACATCGAAGCCCGCATCGACCAAAGGCTGCAGCAGATGCCGGCGCTCGTTGAGGACCGGCACGGTGCAGAGCACCCGCCCCCGGCCGTGCCCCCGCCCGACGGTCGCCCGCCTGAGCTCGCGGCGCCGCCGGCCGGTCACCATCTGGGCGGTCGCCGCCTCGAACCGAAGGGTATGCACCCGGGCCGCATGCGCGTCGAGGGCGGCCCGATGGCGATAGACCTCGTAGAGAACCACCCGCGCCTCGTCCTCCTGGACGACGTCGAAGACGAGGCAATCCGGCTCCCCCTCGAGCGTCGCCCGCGCCTGCTCGGCGGCGAGCTCGAGAAACCGCGCCATCGACCCGGCCACGATTTCGAGCTCGACCAAAAGGACGAGGTTCTCCTCGGGCACCATCAGGCCGTTCCCCGGGAGGGAAAAGGCGGTGGCCCGAGCGTAAAGCCGGCCTGCCGCTCGAGCTGGTGCGCCAGGCGCAGCAGCCGCGCCTCGCCGAACGGCGGCCCGACGAGCTGGATCGCCATCGGCAGGCCGTTCTGGGTGAGACCAATGGGCAGGGTCAGCGCCGGCAGCCCCAGGTAGTTGAACGGGCAGATGAAATGCCCCATGCCGTTGACCAGCCTGACATAGGCAGCCGAGTCCTGCGCCCCCGCCGCGTCGAGCCGCGGGATCGGCTCCGCCAAAGCCGGCAGGACCAGCACGTCGGCGGTGGCGAACACCTCGCTGCAGAACCGCCGCAGGGCTTCCGCCCGCCAGGTCACCGCGCGAAGATAGGCCGTCGCCTGCACCTCGAAGCCGGGCTCGAGGCGGGCGAGCGTGTAGGCATTGTACTCGCCCCGCTTCGCCTTGACGAAATCCTCGTGCCGCGTCGCGACCTCCGCCAGCATGACCACCCGCCGCAGCGCATTCAAGGGCTCGATCGGCGGCAAGCCAAGCCGGCTCGTCTGCACAGCCACGGCCGACAGCCGCTCGACCGCCCGCTCATAGAGCCCGCCAACCTCGGCCGAAAGCGGGATCTCGAACGGTGCCTCGCCGACGGCGAGCCGCAACCCGCCGAGCGGCCGATCGAGCAGCGCCAGATAAGGCGGCACCGGCCGGTCGCTGGCCGTCGGATCACGGGGGTCCGGCCCGGCGATCACCTCCATCAAGAGCGCCAGATCCCGCGCACTGCGCGCCAGCGGACCTACATGATCGAGCGTCTGCGACAACGGCAGGGCGCCGGCCCGGCTCACCCGCCCGTAGGTCGGCTTGAGCCCGGTAATGCCGACACAGGCCGCCGGCACCCGGATCGACCCGCCGGTATCCGAGCCCAAGGCCGCAAAGACCAGGCGGGCCGCGATCGCGGCCACCGGCCCGCTCGACGAGCCGCCGGTGATGTAGTCGGTGTCCCAGGGGTTCTTCGGATGGCCGGTGATGTCGTTGTGGCCGGTCAGACCCAGCGCGAACTCGACCATGTTGAGCCGGCCGAGATCGATCGCACCCGCCGCATCCAGCCGCTCGATGACCGACGCCGTCACCTTGGGCACATAGTCGCCGCGCACCGTGCTGCCCGAGGGACAGAGCCGGCCTTCGCGATAGAACATGTCCTTGTGCGCGAGCGGCACCCCCGCCAGCGGCCCAAGCGCGGCACCACCCCGCCGTGCCGCATCGATCCCTTCGGCCTGGGCCAGGGCCGCGTCGTCCCAGAGCTCGACCACGGCATTGAGCGCCGGCCCGTGCGCCACCAGCGCCTCGAGCGAGGCTGCGGTCAGCGCGACACTGGTGACCTCGCCCCGCCGCAACGCCTCGGCGGCGGCCACGAGATCGCCAGTCAGCAGCTCGGCAGCGCTCATCCCTCGTCGTCCAGGGCGTGCGCGTCGGCGAGTTCCTTGAGCACCAGGACGTAGGTCGCGGGCTCGTCCTCGAACGGCAATACCGGCACGGCATCCAACACCTGCCGCTTGGCCGTCTCCGGGGCCGCCTCCGGCTGGCCCTCGCCCCCGTCACCCGCCATCGTTCCTCCATTCGTCTCGACAACCGGAGGGCTGCTTAGCAGCCTGTGCTTGCCCGCGCACCCCGTTAGTGCGACATTTTGCGCGGCCTTCGAGCCCGACCACCGGGACCGCCCCATGCAAGCATTGAAGCCAGCGGACACGCTACCCGTCGCAACCGAGACCGAGCGCCGGCGGATGCTATCCTCGATCGAGAAAAAGCTCCTCTGGCTCGCCTCCTGGACGATCCACAACGCCAACCACCTGCGCCCCAGCCGCGACAGGCTGAAGGTCGGCGGCCATCAGGCCTCCTGCGCCTCGGTCGCGACCATCATGACCGCCCTCTTCTTCGACGTGCTCCGCCCGGGCGACCGCATCGCCGTCAAGCCGCACGCCAGCCCGATCATGCACGCCGCCCACTACCTTTTGGGCGAGCAGAGCCGGGCCGCACTGGAGAACTTCCGCGCTCTCGGCGGTGCCCAGTCCTACCCGTCCCGGACCAAGGACACCGCCCCCGTCGACTTCTCCACGGGCTCGGTCGGCCTCGGTGCCGCCATGACCCTCTTCGCCTCGCTGGCACAAGACTATGTCCGGCTGCACGACCTCGTGCCCGCGGACCAGCCTCCCAATAGCCAGTTGGGCCGGATGGTCGCCATCGTCGGCGATGCCGAGCTCGACGAGGGCAACGTCTTCGAGGCCCTGCTCGAAGGCTGGAAATACGACGTCCGCAACCTCTGGTGGGTGATCGACTACAACCGCCAGAGCCTCGATCGCGTCGTCCCCGAGCAGCTGTTCGCCAAGATCGAGCAGTTCTTCGGGGCGGTCGGCTGGACCGTCGTCACGATCAAATACGGCAAGCAGCTCGAGGCCGCCTTCGCCGAGCCCGGCGGCGAGATCCTGCGCCAGTGGATCGACGACTGCCCCAACGACCTCTACGCCGCGCTTACTTTCAAGGGCGGGGCCGCGTGGCGGGCCCATCTCCAGAGCGACCTGGGTGCCAACGAGTTCATCCGCAAGCTGCTCGCGAGCCACGACGATGCCGCCCTCGCCTCGCTGCTGACCAATCTCGGCGGCCACGACATCGAGGCCGTCCTCGACGCCTTCCACGGGGTCGAGGACGACCGGCCGCACTGCTTCATCGCCTATACGGTCAAGGGCTGGGGCCTGCCGTTTGCCGGCCACAAGGACAACCACGCGGGCCTGATGACGCCCGACCAGATGGCCGCCTTCAAAACCCAGATGCGTATCCCCGAGGGGGCCGAATGGGACGCCTATGCCGGGCTCGAGATCGACCCGGAGGCCCTGGAGCGCTTCCTCGCCGACGTTCCCTACCGAAAGCGGACCACCCGGCACCCCGCCGCGCCCATCCCCGTCCCCGCCGCCCTGCCGGCCGGCCGGATCGCCGCTTCCAGCTCCACCCAGGAGGCGTTCGGCCGGATCATGGGCGAACTCGCCCGCGGCGACAGCGAGCTCGCGGCGCGCATCGTCACCACCTCGCCCGACGTCACCGTCTCGACCAATCTCGGCCCCTGGGTGACCAAACGCGCCGTCTTCAATCGCCGCGAGCATGAGGACGTCTTCAAGTCGGAAGCCGTCGCCTCGCCCACCGTCTGGCGCGAGAGCCAGCGGGGCCAGCACATGGAGCTCGGCATCGCCGAGAACAATCTCTTTTTGAACCTCGCGGCCCTCGGCCTCGCCCACGACCTCTTCGGCGCCCGCCTCCTGCCGGTCGGCACGCTCTACGACCCCTTCATCAACCGCGGCCTCGATGCGCTGATCTATGCCTGCTACCAGGGGGCGCGCTTCCTCCTCGTCGCCACCCCGTCGGGCATCAGCCTCGCCCCCGAGGGCGGGGCGCACCAGTCGATCGGCACGCCCCTGATCGGCATCAGCCAGCCGGGCCTCACCGCCTTCGAGCCGGCCTTCGCCGACGA
>DAIRDJ010000042.1:0-28246 GCA_036796215.1 Geminicoccaceae bacterium | reverse complement strand
CCATCTCTTCGCACCCCCGCAACCCTTGTCTCCCGTCCGTACAGGGGTCCCCGTGCTTCTCATCTTTTCGCCAAGCTCCACTGCTTCGGCAGCAGATACGGAAACCCCGTCGCCGGATCGATATCGATATCCATGATAGGCGCCATATATTCGGCCCAGTGCTTGTTGACCTCGCTCGTCTTCAGGCTGTCGATGGTTCGCTGCAGGTCGTCCGTCTCGAAATAGCCGAAGAGCGTCAGGCCGTGGCGGAAGATGCTATAGGAGGTGATGCCGGCTTCATGGAGGGCACCCTCCATCTCTGGCCAGATCTCGTCGTGGCGTCTCTTGTACGCGTCCTCGTAGCCCGGCTTGACCCCGAGCACCCAGGCATAGGCTGGCATAGCGGCCTCCCTTCTCAGACGGTCTCGACCTTGCCCGAGGCCAGCGAGCGGTAGAGTGCATCCAGCACCTCGACGGCGCGCATGCCGAGCTCACCCGGCGCCTCGTTGGTGGTGGCCGTCCCCCGGCAGATCTCGACGAGGCGATGGATCGGCGCGGTGCAGGTGTAGCCGCCGTCGCCAGGTGCGAGCGGGACAACGGTATCCTCCCGGTCGCGCCTGCGGACGTCGAGGCGTTCGCGCTCGATGTCGAAGAGCAGCATCCCGTCCGTGCCGAAGAGGCGAAGATCGAGCTGGTAGCCGCAGTGCTTCGGCACGGCGCCGGTGCCCGAGACGGCGGCGGTGGCACCATTCGCGAAGCGGAGCGTGGCCGCGAGGTGGTAGTCGACGCCGGCCCTGGAGCGCACACAAGTGGCGAAAACCTCGGCGGGCTCGAGGTCGGCGACGCGGAAAAGCAGGCCGAGCGCGTGGCTGAGCTGTCCCCAGCCATAGCCACCGGCCAGCTTCGGGTCGGCCCAGGTGGACGGCGGCGGGCGGAAGAGATGGTCCACCGTCTCGACCATCGGCTCGCCGGCGAGCAGGTCCTCGAGTGGCGAGGCCATCTGCAGGACGACGTGCTCGATCGCACCGATCGCCCCTTGGCGGACCAGCTCGTGCGCCCGTGTGGTGTAGGGCCTGAAGTTCCAGCCATAGGGGATGGTGATCGTCCTGCCCCTGGCCTTGGCGGCTGCGACCAGTGCCCGGGCGTCGGCGGCAGTCGTCGTCATCGGCTTTTCGACCAGCACATGCGCGCCGGCCTCGAGGGCCGCCATGGCATGCGCGAAATGCAGCGGGTGCGGCGAGGCGATGACCACGCCTTCCGGCTCTTCGGCCGTCAGCATCTCGAGGTGATCGGTATAGCCGCGTTCGATGCCGAAATGGTCGCGCACCCGATCGAGGGCGTCTTGGTCAGGGCGGTTGATGGCGACGAGCTCGGCATGCGGATGCGCGAGCAGCGTCGGGATATACATGTGGCAGGCCCACCAGCCGGCCCCGATCACGGCGATTCGCGCCTTCATCGGATGCCTCCCTGGATCTTCGACGACAGCCGGCCAACGTCCTGCATGAGGTTGGGGATCAGGACCGAGAGGATGAGGAGCAGGCCGACGACCCCGGTCTGCAGGTGGCCCGTGATGTTGGCGAGGGCCATGCCGTTCCTGAGATTGAGCACGATCAGGATCGACAGCAGGACACCCCAGAGCGTGCCCTTGCCACCGAAGATGCTGACCCCGCCGAGCAGCACCATGGTGATGATGTCGAGTTCGAAGCCCAAGGCCACGTCGCCGCGCACTGCCCCCACCCGCGCGGTGAAGAGAAGGCCGGCGAGTGCCGCAATGCCGCCCGAAGCGATGAAGAGTATGGCCTTTTCCCGGCGCACATCGACGCCGGAATAGCGGGCCACCTCGGCGTTGTTGCCGATGAAGAAGACCTTGCGACCGAAGCCCGCGTCGTGGAGCACGAACAGCAGAACGAGGAAGAGGGCGGCAAAGACGAGCAGTGACAAGGGCAGGGGGCCCATGATCGGCTGCTGACCCAGTGTGTTGAACCAGTCGGGAAAGCCCGTTATGCCGCGATCCTCGACGAGGATCCGGGCCATGCCGCGAAAGCCGATCAGCATGGCGAGCGTGACGACCAGGGACGGGATGCCGACTACCGTGATCCAGAAGGCGTTGAACGCCCCGCCCAGGAGGCCGAGGGCAAGCACAAGCGGGATCGCGAGCCCGGCCGGCACGCCTGCCTGGAAGAGCCAGCCGAAGGCGCAGGCGGCAAGGCCCATCATCGAGGCGACCGAGAGGTCGATCTCGCCGTTGATGATGATGAGTGTCATCATCAAGGCGACGATGATCTTCTCGATCGAAAGCTGGAAGAGGTTGATCTGGTTGCCGATGGTCAAGAACATCGGCGACATCGCGACGTTGGTCAGGATGGTGACCACGAGGATCAAGAGGAGCAGCCCCTCCCAGCTGCCCAAGCGGGCGACGAGCCAGGCGAGGCTGCGCAAGGCCCGCCGCTCGCTGGCGGCGACCATCAGCCGGGCCCTGCCACGGCGGGTGCCGCCAGCTGCCGGCGCTGGCGAACCCGGGCGAGGGCGCGGGTCATAATGGTGTCGGCTGCCACCGCGGTCAGGATCAGCATGCCGAGCAGGGCGTCGCGCCAGAACTCGCTGACCAGCGCCCAGCGGGTCAGGCTGTTGTCGATGATATCCACGAGCGTCGTGCCGAGCACGACGCCCACCACCGTGCCCGAGCCGCCGAAGATGTTGACCCCGCCGACGACGACCGCGGCCACCGACTTGAGCTCGAAGCCGAGCCCGGCGACGACGGTGATGTTGCCGAACCGGGCGAGGAACATGAAGCCCGCGAGCCCGGCCAGGGCCCCGCTCAAGACGAAGGCGGTGAACACCACGCGCTCAGCGTTGATGCCGGCGATCGCCGCCGCATCGGGATTGGAGCCCACGGCATAGAGCTTGCGCGCCGCACGCAGCCGCCAAAGGGCGAGATGAAAAACGAAGGCGACCGCAAGCGCGATGGCGACCGTAACCCGGACGTCGAGCTCGCCGATCGAGAAGAGAGTGACCCTCGGCAGCTCGACCACCCATTCGGGCAGCATGGCCGTGGTGATCGACCGGGCGCTCGAATACTCCACCAGGAGGGTCCGATAGAGTGCCAAGGTACCGAGGGTGACGATGATCGCCGGCACGCGGCCATAGGCCACGAGCAAGCCATTGACCATCCCGAAGAGGGCACCCACGGCCATCGCGGCCAGGATCACCAGGATCGGATGCAGGTCGGGCTGGGCGACCAGAAGATCGCCCGTGAGATAGGCGGTGAAGCCGACGATCGAGCCCACCGACAGATCGATATTGCGGGTGATGACGACCAGCGCCTGGCCGATCGCAATCAGCATGATCATCGACGCACTGGTCGAGATCCGGTTGAACATCCGGGGTGTGTAATAGTTCTCGATCTGCGAGCCGAAAAAGAGGATCACGAGCACCAGCACGATGGCAAGCGCCAGGACGCGCAAGGTCTGCGGCGAGATCTTCTGCAGCAGGTCGGTCATGCCGCCTCGGCCGGACGCTCGCCGGTCGCGAGCGACATGATCGCCTCGGGTGTGGCGCGCTCGATGGCGAAGATCCCCATCTGCCGCCCCTCGCGCATCACCAGCACCCGATCGGCCAGGGCCATAACCTCGGGCAGGTCCGAGGAGATGACGATGATTGCCACCCCATGTGCTGCGAGGTCGTTGATAATGGCGTGTACCTCGGTCTTCGCCCCGACATCGATGCCGCGGGTGGGCTCATCGAGGATCAGGAGACGCGGGCCTGTCTCCAGCCACTTCGCCAGCATCACCTTTTGCTGATTGCCGCCGGAGAGCTTGCCCACCTCGAGGGCCACGTCGGTCGTGCGAATGCTCAGCCGTTCCTTGTGCTTCTCGGCCATGGCACGCTCTGCCCGCCGGTCGATCAGGCCCAAGGTCCCGAGCAGCCGCGGCAGGCTCGGCAGCGATATGTTGGCAAAGATCGGCAGGGCCATGGCGAGGCCGAGCTTGCGCCGATCCTCCGAGACATAGGCGATGCGGAGCCGCATGGCGTCCCTGGGCGTGGCGATGGTCACCGCCTCGCTGTCCAGCGTGATCGTGCCGTTGGTGGCGGGCTGAATGCCGAAAAGGGCGAGGCCGACATCGGTCCGCCGCGAGCCCACGAGACCCGAGAAGCACAAGACCTCGCCGGCATGCAGATCGAAGTCGACGTTCTCAAAGACCCCGGCGTGGCCGAGCCCGCGCACGCTGAGCAACAGGTCGCCACGCGGCCGCGCCGTCGTGCGCGGCATGAAATTCCCGACCGCGCGCCCGACCATGTCGCGAACCAGGCCGTCCCCGGTCACCTCGGCGATCGGCTTCGTCGAGATGTGCCGGCCGTCGCGCAGCACCGTGACCCGATCAGCCAGCTCGAACACCTCCTCGAGCCGATGGCTGATATAGAGCACGGCCACACCCCGCGCCTTCAGCGTCCGGGCGATCTGCATCAGCCGCGCCACCTCGTGCGCCGAAAGCGAGGCTGTGGGCTCGTCCATGATCAAGACCTTGACGTCGAGCGAGAGGGCCCGGGCGATCTCCACCGTCTGCTGCTCGGCCAAGGTCAGCCCGCTCGCCGCCCGCCGCACATCGAGCGTCACGCCCAGCCTCGAGATCAGCTCGGCGGCGTCACGATAGAGCCGGCGCCAGTCGACCAACGCCCCCATCCCCTGATGGCTGATGAAGATGTTCTCGGCCACGTCGAGGTCGGGAAAGACCATCGGCTCCTGGTAGATCGCGGCGATGCCCAAGCGCTGCGCGGCCTGCGGATCGGCGATCGAAACCGCCTCGCCGGCGAGACGGATGACCCCCTCGTCCGGCTGATGCACGCCGGTCATGATCTTGATCAGGGTCGACTTGCCGGCACCGTTCTCGCCGACCAGCGCATGAATCCCGCCGGGCCAGAGCTCAAGCCAGACGTCGGCCAGGGCCACCGTCAGTGCGAAGCTCTTGGCGATACCCTCCAGCGCCAGGATGGGCTCAGGCATGACCCGCCCGAGCCCGCCCCGTCGTCTCCAGGCTCACGTCAGATCCCGAGACTCACTGCGCCTCGGCCTCGACATTGTCCTTGTTGTAGACGGAGAAGGGACCCATCAGCACCCGGTTGCCGACGTCCCGGGTCGGGTCCTTCTCGATGGTGAAGGTGCCCATCCGCCCGGCCTCGAACGTGTCGCCCACCTCGCCCGCGATCGCACCCGTGGCGATCAGGTAGCTGGTGTAGTAAGTCAGGTAGCCGAGATCGACGAAGCTCCAGAGCGCGAATTCGGGCGCGCAGTCGTTCATGGTGTAGCTCACCATCTCGGCCGGCAAGCCCAGGCCCGAGACCTTGACCTGATCGCACAGGCCCTCGTCCTGCATCGCCTTGGCGGCCGAAACGATGCCAACCGAGGTCGGCGCCATGATGAGGTCGAGCCCGGCGTGCCGGTCGACCAGCGCCAAGGCGCGGTTGTAGCTGAGCTCGGACTGATCGTCGCCGTAGACGATGTCGACCAGCTCCATGCCGCTGTACTTCTCGTCCTCGAGGGCCGCCTGCATGGCAGCGATCCAGGCATTCTGGTTGGCCGCGTCCGGCGTCGCCGAAAGGACGGCGAACTGGCCCTCGCCACCCATGATGCTGTGCGCCATGTCGGCCATGACCACACCGATATCGTTGAAGTCGACCTGGGCCACGAAGACGGTCTCGCCCTCGGCCGACGGGATCGGCGAATCCCAGGTGACGATCTTGGTGCCGGCGGCTTGCGCTGCGGTCGCGGCCGGGACGATCTGCTCGCCCGAGTTGTTGGAGAGCATCACCACGTCCTGGCCTTGCGTGCCGGCCGTTGTCACGATCTCGATCTGCCCCGCCACGCTGTTCTCGGGGGTCGGGCCCACATAGAGCAGCTCGCCCTGGTTCTCGAGTTCGGCATGCGCCTCCTCGGCACCCCGATTGGCCTGATCGAAGACCATGATGCCGAGGAATTTCGGCAGCAGCACCATGTTGACGGTCTCGCCCTTGGTCGCGGTCACCGGTTGAGCCAGTGCCGTCGTCGCCAGGAGCGATGCCGCGATTACCGAAAGTCCGGAAAGTCGTGCGCCGTGCATTGGAGGCCTCCCTCGTGCCTTGTTTTCTGTCGCCGCTGTCGACACCAACAGAACCGAAGTGCCGCCGAGTGTCGATCAGCCCGATTGTTCGAGCGGTAGGAGCAGGCCTCGCCCCTGTCAAGCATCCGCCGGATTGGCAAGCCGGCCGCCGGCGTCTACCGTCCGGCGCAGAAGTACCGCCCGGGGAGGCTCGATCGCATGCCAGAGGCCAAAACCGCGGACCGGGCGCGCCTGTCCCTGACCTCCTGGTCCCTGCCACGCTGCACGCTCGCCGAGGCCGCGGCGATCGGTCGGGCGATCGGCATCGCCAAGCTCGACCTCGGCCTCCTGCACGGGCCCGCACTGCCGAAGGCGCGGCTGCTCGAGGCACCGCTCTCGGCAGTGCTCCAGGTCCGCCAGCTGCGCATCGACTCCCCCAACCTCTACTGGCTCTTCGGCGACGGGCTCGCCGACCGCCATCTCGCCGACCCGGAGGCACGCGCCGCCAACGAGGCGGACTTCCGCCAGGTGCTGGTCTTCGCCAAGGCGCTGCAGATCGGCACGATCTTCGTGCTGCCGGGCGTCTGCGGCACGGGGCTGAGCCGGGAGCAGGCTCTGGCCAACGCCGCCGTCTCGCTGCGCCCACTGGTCGCCATGGCCGAGGATGCTGGCATCACGCTGACCGTCGAGCCGCATGTCGGCGCGGCGATCGAATCACCCGGCTTGGCCCTGGCGCTGCTCGATGCCGTCCCGGGCCTGAAGCTGACGCTCGACTACGCCCACTTCACCTGTCTCGGCTACCCGCAAGAGGCGATCGACGTGCTCGCCCCCCATGCCGCCCACGTCCACCTCCGCCAGGCCAGGCCCGGCGCACTGCAGGCCAAGCTCGAGCACGGCACCCTGAACGTCGCCGCCATGCTCGCCACCCTGGCCGAGAGCGGCTACAGCGGCAGTCTCGCCATCGAGTACGTCCACCAGGACTACATGGACACCCTGCACGACGACGTCTTGAGCGAAACCATCAAGATGCGCGACCTCATCCTTAGCTTGATCTGAAGCAAGGCCGAAGAGCGGGGAAGATGATCCTCCCCGCGCCCCACCGGGTTTTTTTTGGTCGCGCAGAAGAAGTGCTACAGGAGATCGGGATGAGGTGGGTGCTCTTGCTCGCCGGCGGCATGCCGGCGTCTGATGGCTTCCCACTCGCTGTGTCTGACCAGGACCTGCACCGGAATCTTCTGCTGCGCAATCAGGGCCAGCGCAATTCGATGCCGGCCGTTGCCATTCTTGATGAAGTCGCCCGTGGGGCCGATGTTCACCCGCATCGGCTGGGCCGTAACGCGAAAACCGTGCGCCTTGATGCTCGAAATGAGCTCATCCGCCCGCCGGCAGCGGTCCGCGACATCCTGCAGCGTCCGGCACTTGTTCCAGGCCGGCTGCCCGGCCGCGATCATCGCCTTGATATCTTTGATGAAAGCTGTGTCGTCCCAATCCGCTAACCATGGCAGCGCTGCTCGAGGGCCTGATACAACACGCTCCGCGCCGGCTGATGCGGCTTCACCTTGGTGTGCCAGCGGCCACCGATAACCAGGCCGAGTGCGCGCTTGCGGCAAATTCGACCATGGTCGAGCGGTGCCGGCCCCTCCCAGTCATCGGGGTGCAGATCCTGCTGGGTGTGCTGGATCGTGCGCGGATCGATGAAAATCTGCGCGTAGTGGTCGCCGATGGCCACTCGCGCGGGCTTGCCGACCCGCAGCAGCCCGAGGCGGGCGCGCTGAAGATGAACGCTCAGTGCCACAACGGCTTTCTCCGCAAGGTGCCGATCATTAGCGCCAACACAAGCTTGCGATCTGTCACGAGTTATTCGAGTGAAAATCACGCAAGAGTCACCAATCGGCCGCAAAACGTGTCGTGATTGCCGTATCGCGCTTGGTACCGGGGCCCGACTCACGGGTCGCGGCACGGCCGCCGCGCCTTTCGCACGGGCCACGATGTCCTATATGACTTTCGAACGCTGGGCTGTCGGATAATTTACATGCTCAATCGTGCAAATATGGTCGGCGCACGTGGCGCCCTGCCGTTCGACGGCAAGGTGGTCTGGGCGGCCGTCGTGCTGCTCGGCCTCCTCGCCTGGCAGGCGCAGGCCACGGCCGGCGGGAACATGGCGGCGCTCGCCGTCGTCGGCGCCCTGATGGGCCTGACGCTGTACCACGCGAGCTTCGGCTTCACCGCCGCTTGGCGCCGCTTCACCAGCACCGGCGACGGCCAGGGCCTCCGCGCGCAGATGTTGATGCTGGGCCTCGCCGTCGTGCTCTTCTTCCCCGCCCTGGCCGCGGGCGAGCTCTTCGGCCGGCAGGTCTGGGGCTTCGTCATGCCGGTCGGCGTCAGCGTGATTTTCGGCGCCTTCATCTTCGGCATCGGCATGCAGCTCGGTGGCGGCTGTGGCTCCGGCACGCTCTTCACCGTGGGCGGCGGCAGCACCCGGATGCTGCTCACCCTCTTCTTCTTCATCGTGGGCTCGGTCGCAGCCATCGGCCATCTGCCCTTCTGGTACGGCCTGCCCAATATCGGCAGTGTCTCGCTCGTCACTGGCATGGGGCTCTGGCCGGCGCTCCTCCTTCACCTCGCGCTGTTCGGCGGGATTGCGCTCTTGACCTTGGACGTCGAGCGGCGCCGTGGCGTCAATCGGTCGCCGGCGCGCGCCGCCGACTGGCTCAAAGGGCCCTGGCCGATCTTCGCCGGTGCCGTCGCCCTCGCCCTCTTGAATTTCGCCACCCTCTGGCTCGCCGGCCGGCCCTGGGGCATCACCTCGGCCTTCGCGCTCTGGGGCGGCAAGGGGCTCGATGCCGCGGGCGCCGACCTTTCGGCCTGGACCAACTGGGGCGGCATGCTGGGGGCGGTCGAACGCTCGGTGCTTTTCGACGTCACCTCGGTCATGAATTTCGGCATCGTGCTGGGTGCCATGGCGGCCGCCGGCCTTGCCGGCAAGTTCCGGCCCAAGCTTGCGCTGACCCGTGGCGACATCCTGAGTGGGGTGATCGGCGGCCTCCTCCTCGGCTACGGTGCGAGGCTCGCCTTCGGCTGCAACATCGGCGCCTTTTTCTCCGGCATCGCGTCCGGCAGCCTGCACGGTTGGGTCTGGCTCGCCGCGGCCTTCGCCGGCAGCACGCTCGGCGTCCGGCTGCGCCCGCTCTTCGGTCAATCGCGGACTTGACGCCGGACACCCGAGTGTGCGTTGCGTCATGGGTGCTACAGTTTGCGGCCTTGCGGTGGGCTGTGTCTTCGATAAGGTCGCGAGACATGCAGGATTGGGGGAAGCCCATGCACAACGAGCTCATATTGCGGTTGATCGAAGGGGCGGCGGCGACAATCGAGAGTCACGCCGAAGAGCTTACCCGGCTCGATCAGGCGATCGGCGACGGTGATCACGGCATCAACATGGCGCGCGGCTTCAAGGAGATCGCGGCGCAAAAAGACGCGATCGCGGCGCTGGAATTGGGGGAGGGCCTGAAGCGCATCGGTATGACGCTGGTGACGAAGGTCGGCGGCGCCTCGGGGCCACTCTACGGCACCCTCTTCCTGGAGATGGGCAAGGCCGTACCCGCCAGCGGCACGCCCAGCCTGCGCGACCTCTCGGCGATGCTCGATGCCGGTGTGGCCGGGGTCAAGGCGCGCGGCAAGGCCGAGCCCGGCATGAAAACCATGCTCGACGTTCTTTGCCCCGTCGCCAACACCTTCCGCGCGCTTGTCGAGCGTGAGGAGCTCGACGAGCTCGATGCCCGGATCATCGCGGTCGCCGGCCATTCGCTGCATCTGACCAGCATGATGGAAGCCAAGCGGGGTCGTGCCTCCTTCCTGGGCCCCCGCTCCGTCGGCCACATCGACCCCGGCGCCTGCTCTTCGGCCCTGCTGGTCGGCTCGATGCTCGGCGTGTTCTTCCCGCAAACCTGAAGGGGCGCAACGACCGCAAGTGCCGAGGGGAGGAGCGATGCACCCCTGCATCATCACCGTGGCGATCACGGGCTCGGTGCCGACCCAGGCCAACAACCCGGCCGTGCCGGTCACGGTCGCGGAGCAGATCGAGTCGACCCAGGCAGCGTTCGAGGCCGGGGCCACGCTCGCCCACTGTCACGTGCGCGATGATGCAGGCAAGCCCACGGCCGACCCGGAGCGGTTCGCGCAGCTCGTAAACGGCCTGCGTCGCCACTGCCCAGGCATGATCATCCAGCTCTCGACCGGCGGCCGCACCGCCGCCGGTCGAGAGCGCGGTGCCATGCTGCCGCTGAAGCCCGACATGGCCTCGCTCGCCACCGGCTCCTGCAATTTCCCGACCCGCGTCTACGAGAACAGCCCGGAGCTGATCGACTGGCTGGCAGCCGAGATGCGAACCTACGGGGTCAAGCCCGAGATCGAGGTCTTCGATCTCTCGATGCTCTTCAAGGCCGTCGAGATGGCCGATGCCGGCACCCTCGACCTCCCGCTGCACGTCCAGTTCGTCATGGGCGTGAAGAACGCGATGCCCGTCGACCGCGAGGTCTTCGACTTCTACGCCAGGACGCTGCACCGCCTGACACCCAACGCCACCTGGACCGGTGCCGGAATCGGCCGCCACCAGCGCACCCTGGTCGAGTGGTCGCTGGAACTGGGCGGCCACTGCCGGACCGGCCTCGAGGACAATATCCGCCTCGACAAGGACAGGCTCGCGCCGTCGAATGCCGCTCTCGTCGAGCAGGTGGTCGGGCTCTGTGCCGATCACGACCGAAGGCCTGCCACGGTCCGCGAGGCGCGCCAGATTCTCGGTCTGCCGCCCGCCGCCTGAACGCGCGACGGTCTTGCGCCGAGGTGTCCGAAGGGGCAAGCTCGCTGCCCAAGAGCAAAGCCGAAAGGGGGAGGCCATGAGCACGCGAACCGATGAGCTGGCGTGGCAATCGGTGACGGAACTCGTCCGCCTCATCCGCTCGCGGCAGCTGTCCCCGGTCGAGCTGATGGAGGCCACCATCGCCCGGATCGAGGCACGCAATCCGAGCCTCAATGCCCTGGTCTTCACCGATTTCGAAGGGGCCATGGCCGCAGCCCGCGAGGCCGAGCAGCAGCTCGCGTCGGGTGCTGCGCTGGGCCCGCTCTTCGGCCTGCCGGTGGCGCTCAAGGACCTTTTCGACTTCAAGCCCGGCTGGCCCGCAACGTTGGGCGGTGTTCGCGCGCTCAAGGACTGGCGGCCCGACCTCGAGTGTCTGTTCGCCGAGCGGATCCAGGCAGGAGGTGCCATTCTCGTCGGTAAATGCAACAGCCCGGTCATGGGCTTCAGGGGAGCCTGTGACAACTACCTCTTCGGCCCGACGAAGAACCCCTTCGCACCCACTCGCAACCCCGGCGGCTCGTCCGGCGGCAGTGCGGCTGCCGTTGCCGACGGTCTTTTGGCGCTGGCCGAAGGTACGGACGGCGGCGGGTCGATCCGTATTCCGGCCTCCTGGTGCGGCATCTACGGCTACAAGGCCTCCTGGGGCCGCGTACCCTTGAACTCCCGGCCTGACGCCTTCACCCCTGCCGGCTGTTTCATCCACGAGGGCCCCTTGACCCGCACCGTCGAGGACGCGGCACTGGCGCTGACGGCACTCGCTGGCCCCGACAACCGTGATCCCTTCAGCCTCCCCGACAGGGTCGACTGGCTCGCCGCAACCCGTCGCGAGGTCAGCGGCCTGAAGATTGCCTGGACCCCGGATTTCGGCGTCTTTCCGGTCGAGCCGGTGATCGTCGAGACCTGCGAGAAAGCCGTGCGCGCCTTTGAGGAGATGGGCTGCACGGTCGAGCCCGTCGATTTCGGCATCACCCGCCACCACCTCGAGCTGGCTGATCTCTGGTGCAAGGCGATCATGCCTTTGAACGTGGGTGCCTTTGAGACCTTCAAGCAGTTCGGCGTCGATCTCTTGGGCGAGCACCGCGACGACTTCCCGCCCGAATATCTCGCCTGGATCGACCGCGCCTATGCCATGACCGTCAAGGATCAGATCGAAGCCCAGGTCGTGCGCACCGAGATCAACGACAAGCTGCAGGCGGTGCTCGACCGCTACGACCTCATCCTCTCGCCGACGCTGGCAGCCCTGCCGGTCGAGAACGGTACGGACGGCAACACCCTGGGCCCGGCCGCGATCAACGGCGAGCCGGTGGAACGGCTGATCGGCTGGTGCATGACGTATTTCATCAATTTCTCGGGCCACCCCGCGGCCTCTATCCCGGCGGGACTGGCACCCGGCAATCTGCCCGTGGGATTGCAGATCATCGGCCGCCGCCACGCGGATGCCGAGGTGATCGCGGCGTCCGCCGCCTTCGAGCGGGCGCGGCCCTGGGCTGCATCCTACGCGATTGCCGAAGGCCGACCGCTCGACAACTGATGGATCAACTTCGATCACCGCTTGACAGGTAAAGCAGGCCTCGGCGACTACCATAGGCTGAAGGAGAGTCGTGGAGACGCCGTGCGCCAATTCCTCTCGAAAGCTGCCTTGCTGGCGGTGTCGGTCGCCATCACGCTGGGCCTGATCGAGGCCTTTCTCGCCTGGGACAATCACTACCCGGAAAGCGAACGCTCCGTCGTCGAGATCAATGGGTTCATCTATGATTTCCTCGAGCCCATCGACCGCTTCGCCGCGCTGGACCCGTCGTCCCGCCGGGTGATGCTGATCGGCGACAGCTTCACCGCCGGCCGCAACTGCGTGGGCAGGGGCGAGAACGTCAGCGGCCACCTGGACCGCCGCCTCGAGGGGCGCGACGACATCGACATCATCAATCTCGGTATCAACGGCCGCGACGGTGCCCATTTCGTCGAGATCATCGAGGCGGTGCAGAACGGTGTCGGCCCCAGCGACGATGTGGTCGTCATCCTCTATGACAACGACATTTTGCTGGGCGAGGAGACCTGCAAGCTGATCGACCGCCAGGCAGCCGAATTCGGCATCACCAAGCCTGCGCTTTGCAACGATATCCTCGCCGGGGCCGCCCGACCGGTCGACCAGGACACCTGGCTCAAGCGCCTCAATGTCCTGATGCGCGAGGATGTGCGCACCTTCATCCTGGTCAAGGAGGCGGCCTTCAACATCCCGTTCCTGCGTGGCCTCTACACGCGCGAGGCCCTGGGCTCGAAATGGGAAGACCTGGACTCCGACGTGTTTCGCTGGATGGTCGACAGCATTGCCCTGATGCAGCAGTTGGTCGAAGCGCAGGGGGCGACGTTCACGCTTGCCTACTATCCCAACGTCAACGCGATCTCCGCCGACGATCCCCGCCACGCCACGTGGCGCACCTTCATCGAGGCGCTGGAGGCCGAAACCGGCATCTCGACCCTCGATCCCTACCCCTATTTCATCGAGCACGCGCCTTCGAGCTCGCTCGTCTGGTCGCTCACCGACAAGCACCCCAACTGCACCGCCCACGGCATCATGGCGGATTTCCTCTTCGAGACGGTGATCGAGGACGGGGCTGCCGATCGGCCATGAACTCGGCCGATTCTTGGCGGTGGAAAGATGGCGCCCTTCTTGAATCCCAAGCCGCTTGTGGCGCTAACACAGGTTCGTCGTGACCCGGCTTTTCGTCCCGACGATCCGAGGAGGGTAGGGGGGCAGCGCCTCCCCTTCGACCCCACCTGTACTTTGGACCGGCGGAAGCCTCGACCTGATGAGCCGTTTGCAAGAGGGAGCCCCGCCGAACCGCTACGCCGCAGGCTCGAGTGCCAGCCGCATGAAGACGCTGTTCGGGTCCAGCCGATAGGCACCGAACGGGCCGCAATAGCTGAACCCATAGGCCTCGTAGAGCCGGCGTGCCGGCAGGAAGCCCGCCATCGAGCCGGTCTCCAGATAGAGCGCCCGGTAGCCCCGGGTGCTGGCCTCGGCAAGAATGTGCTCCAGCATCCGCCGGCCGAAGCCCCGGCCGCGGCACGCCTCGCGGGTATGCATCGATTTGATCTCGCCGGTCCCGTCACCCTGGTCCTGCAAAGCCCCACAAGCGACGAGGGCAGCCTCCTCCCACAGCGTCCAGACGGTGACCGACGGCCGCCGCAGGCCGTCGAGCGGCAGGAAATGACAGCTCTCCGCTGGTGACAACGCGAGCATGGTCCGACTGTGGGCGGCGATCAGATCGGCAATCTCACTGCCGGATAGATCATCGGGGCGGATCTCGATGGCCATGTTGCAAACAGCCTACCAGCGCAAATGGCCGAGCCAGGGAGCGAGGAGGGCAAGCCCCAGGACGAACTCGAAGCCGGTCGAGAACGCATTGTAGCCCGTCCGTGTCCGATGCTCGGCGTGATCGGCGGCCATCGCCACTACCCGGCCGATCCCGGCCCCGATCCAGCCAGCTCCGACGGCAAACGCCGTGCCGATGACGCTCGCCATTCCGGCCTGCGCCTGCATTGCGATCGCCAGCAGCACGGCGAGATGCGCGAACAGCAAAAGCCCGCCATAGGTGGCACGAAACTCGGCAAAGCCACCGGGCGCATCCCAGTCGGGCCTGAGCCGGACGATCTCGGCGGCCTTGGCGGGAGCCAGAAGCGAAAAAAGCCCGAGTGCCGCACCGATAAGCGCGGCCGCGCCGGCGAGCCAGACGGCAGGCGTCATGTGATTTCCTCCGTTTCTGTCGATCCCGAGCGAGCCTTGGGGCTCCGCGGGTCGCCAATCGGGCATTCTGGCTGGCTCGCAACCGGCCCGTACACGATATCCACCGCCTGAGCCGCGAGCGCTATTTGACCGCCCCGAGCGCAAGCCCACGGACGAGATAGCGCTGCAGCCAGGAGAAGACGATGGCGACCGGCACGGATGCGAGGAAGGTGGCGGCCATCACATATTCCCAGTCGATCCGATAGGCACCACCGACGAGCGAGAAGATCTTGAGCGGCAGGGTGAACTTCTCCGGGCTGCGCAGGAGCGTCAGCGCCAGGACGAATTCGTTCCAGCTGTAGATGAAGACGAGGATCGAGGTGACGGCGACGGCTGGCACGGCCAAGGGCAGGAAGACCAGGGTGAGGCTCTGCGGGCCCGAGGCACCGTCCATCCAGGCCGCCTCCTCCAGCTCCTTCGGGATGGTCGCGAAATAGGATTGCAGCATCCAGACGGCAAAGGCGAGGTTGAAGGCGCCATAGGTGAGGACGAGCGCCCAGAGCTGGTCGACGAGGCCCATCGCGGCCATCAGGCGGAAGATGCCGATCACCAGCACGATCGGCGACAGCATCTGGGTGATCAGCAGCAACTGGGCGTAGAGCGAGCGGCCGCGAAAGCGCAGTCGGGCTAGCGCATAGGCCGCCGGGATGGCGACCAATAGGCAAACGACGGTCGCTGCCGCGCTGACGATCAGGCTCGCGGCCAAGGACGGCCCGAAGCCGGTCGAGCTCCACATCTCGATGTAGTTGGCAAAGCGGAGCTCGGTGCCGATCCAGGTCGGCGGGAAGCTCAAGACCTCGGCCCGGGGCTTCAACGAGGTCGAGAGCATGACGGCATAGGGCAAGAGGATCACGACCGCCAAAGGCGAGAGGCAGAGCCAGTAGACGACACTCTTCTGCAGCCGGGTCATGCCTCGGCCTCCATCCGGCGCTCGCGCATCACCATCCAGGCATAGACGATGGTGAAGACGAGCAGGGCCGCGAACATCACCAGCGACATGGCGGCTGCGACATCGAGCCGGCCATAGCGAAACGCCAGCTTATAGAGATATGTCACGAGAATATCGGTCGAGTTGGCAGGGTCTCCCTGCGTCAAGACCCAGATGATCGGGAACGAGTTGAAGACGTAGATGATGTTGAGGACGATCGCGATGTTGATGAACGGGCGCAAGAGCGGCAGGGTCAGTTGGGTGAAACGCTGCCAGGCGGTGGCCCCGTCGATCCGGGCCGCCTCGTAGATGTCGCGTGGCAGGGAGGCCAGACCGCCCAGAAAGACGGTCACGGTGAACGGGATCGAGACCAGGATGCCGATCGCGATCATCACCGGGAACGCGACCTCGGCCGTCGCCAGCCACTCGACCGGCCCGTCGAGAACACCGAGATTGAAAAGCGTTGCATTCAGCATCCCGTACTGGCCGTTCAGGGTCCAGCGCCAGACGACCGCGGTCATGGCGAGCGACACCGCCCAGGGCAGCATGACGATGACGCGGGCCATGCCCTGGCCGATGAAGTCGTCGTCGAGCATGAGGGCGATCGGCACCGAGAGCAGAATCGTGCCGCCGACCACCGTCACGGTCCAAAGGATCGTCCGCCAGAAGCTCGCAATGGCGATCGGATCGGCCAAGAGGCCGGCGAAATTGGCGGCTCCTGCGAAGTCGCGCACCTGGCCGAAGCGGTTGACGTCGTGGACCGAGGTGTGCGCCACGTCGAAGATCGGATAGCCGATGATCCAGATCGCCAAGGCGACGCTCGGCAGGATCATTACGTAGGGAAGAAGGGTGGCCCTCTGCACGCGAGAGAGACCCGGCGTCGGTACAGCCGCCGCCGGGCCCGGATCGCTCTATTGCAGCAGGCTGTCGATGCGCGCCGCCGCTTCCTGCAAGGCTGTCTCGGGATCGGCGTTGCCGAGATAGATGTTCTGCAACGCCGCCGAGGTGGTATCCGCCATCAGCTCCCAATCCGGGACCAAGGGCGCGAAGCGGGCATAGGGCAGCATCGCGGTGAAGGCCCTGAGCCCAGGATCATCGGCGAAGGCCGGATCCTCGGCCACCGACTTGAAGACCGGCAGGAAGCCCTCGCGCACTGTGAACTCGCGCCGCCACTCGTCGGTGAAGGCGGCCTCGGTCAAGAACCGGCAGGCCTCGTCCTTCACGGTCGAGCTCGCAAACATCATGATGCTGTCGGTGACACCATAGGTCGCCTGCTCCGTGCCCATCGGGATGGGGGCGATGCCGTAGGTGACATCCGGCGCCTCGGCGGCCATCTGGCCCCGGAGCCAGGGCCCGGAGAGGATCATCCCGACGCGGCCCTGCTTCAAGAGCGCTTCGACGTCCTGGCGGTTGAAGCCCGTCGGATCGGGCTGGGTCAGGCCCTCGTCGATCATCATCTTGTAGAGGGTCGCAGCCTGGATCGCCGCCTCGCTGCCGATGCCGCTCTGGCCGTCGACGAAAAGATCGCCGCCGTGGCTCCAAAGCGCATAGTACCAATAGGCGTCGGTCTCGATCTCCTTGCCCTGCAGACCGAAGCCGTAATGGCCGGCATCGCGCAGGGCCGACGCGACCTCGATCACCTCGTCCCAGGTCGCGGGCGGTTCGTCGTAGCCGACCTCGGCCAGAAGATCGACATTGTAGTACATGGCCCTGGCCGAGGCCGCGACCGGCAGGCCGTAGGTCACGCCGTCGATCACCGAGGGGGCGAGGAAGGTCTCGATGAAGCGCCCGCGAACCTCGTCGGTCGCACAAGCATCCATGGGCTCGGCGATATCGTTGGCGACATAGTCGACGAGCCAGCGCGTGCCGATGATCGCGATATCCGGTGCGGTGCCGCCGGCGATGTCGGTGGTCAGGCGCTGCTGCAGCGTGTCCCAGCTGACGTTTTCGATGATGACCTCGATGTCGGGGTTGGCCGCCATGAACTCGGCGGCCATGCCGCGGAAGATCTCCTGGGTCGCGTCGCTGTAGTGCGCCACGACCACCCGGACCTCGGCGGCGGATGCAGCGCCCGTGGCAAGGGCTAGGACAGTGGTCGCGGCCATGAGGCTGCGGGCGAGGTTCTTCATTGGTGTGCTCCCGATGATCGGCGTTTTGTCCTCGCCAGCAGCTTTGCCACGCCGCCGCCGGTGCTGCAATCGGGATCAGCACATGTTCAGGGTGGCGGCGGGTCGGTCAGCCGGCGCCGCGGCGGCGGGGACGCGGTCTTCGCCGCCGCCGCGGCCGCCGACTGGTCGCCAGCTTGCCGGTAAAGGACGAACTCACTGCTCGGTCCCGAAAGCAGACCCGGCCCCGGCTTCAGCTCGCCTGGCATTGGCGGCTCGAACGGCTCATAGGCCGGGCAGCCGGCCAGCGTTAGCCGGACGAGCCAGCCGGCAGGTCTAACCATCAGAGCTTCACCCGCGTGCCGCCGGTGACCACGTGAATGTCCTCGAAGTCGGCACCGTCGCGATCCAGTGTGTGCCAGCGATGGCCGGTGAACAGCTCGACCCCCCAGTCGCTGAGATTCTGTATGGCAAAAACGCCGACCGAATCGCCCTCGTCGCCTTCTGCGTCGAGGCCCTCGACATGGTTGTAGTCGATCGAAAAACCAGTCGAGCCGATGCTGAAGAACTCAGCCTCCCAGCCGAGCTTGCCATAGAGGGTCGTGCCGTCGTCATGGCCGTCATTGTCTTCGGTGCCCACTGCGAACGTGAAGCTGAGCCCGGTCGGCTGGTGCAGGGCGGAGGCCGAGCCGTTGACGATGAAGTCACTGTCGCCACCCGGATCGGAAGAGGCGACCGCGGCGGCGGCCTCAAGGTCGCCGAAATCGCCGCCCCAGGTGAGCGCCGTGCTCCAGCGCTGGTCGCTGATCAGATCCGCGGCGAGCGAGAAGCCGGCATAATCGGGCGTATCGTAGCGAACGCGGTCGCGGCGCGACAAGCCGTCGAGATTGTCGAAGGCGTCGTTGATCGCCGTGCCACTGTAATCGTCGGCATCGTCGTCATAAAACGCAGGCCGCCGGCGAGGTCGGAAATCCTCGAGTAGCCGATCACCGTGGTGCCGGAAAGGTCGACCTCCGAGGTCCCGTCTGAGGCTGTGCTGCCCTGGCCGAGCGTGAGGCGCTCCAAGCTCGCGTGCTCGATGGAGGCTTCGACCCTTGCGGTCCAAAAAGCTGCCGGTGCCGGTGTCCTCGTTGAGCTGGCTGACGTCGCTGGAGCTGTTCGATTAGATCTCGACCTCGAGCACGCTGCCGACCCCTACCGTCTCGTTCGGCCGGCCCTTGCCGATGAAGCGCAGCCGGCTCGAGCTGTTGTCGTTGTCGACGTTGTAGACCTTGGTCCGGTTACCACCGGCGCCGACATTGACCGCGCGATTGATCTGGCCCGAGATCACGCGTTCGATCTTCGGCGTGCCCGAGGTGACCGTGGCCTGATCGGCAAGCTCGGTCGTCTGGTTCGCAGCCGCCTTCGCGGTTGCCCGGGTCTTTGCCTCGGCCGCCTCGAGCTCCTCGAGCCGCTGCCGCATCTCCTCGAATTGGCGGGCCTGCTCCTCGATCTGCTGCTGCTGAGCCTCGATCAGCTCGCGGAGGTCCTGGGCCGTCTGCGCCGAGCCCGTGGCCGGGAGGGCGAGCGACAGGACCAGCAGCAGGATGGTCCAGTTTCGTTGGCGGTCCATGGCTCTCAATCCTTCTGCTTTGGAATTCAACTGCAATCGGTGAGCCCGAGCTTGATTCGCATCTCTGCTCCCTATACCTCCGGCGAGGCGTCGATGACAGTCACGCGAGCATCAGCAGGGGGCTACGGATCCGGCAAACGCCATGTCGAGCAAAGCGGTCTACCTCTACGCCTGGGACCTCGTCGATGAGGGAGCTAAGGCCGTCACCGACCAACTGCGCGCTGCCGGCGCCGATACCTTCGCCATGGCGGCGAGCTACCACGCCGGGAAATTCGTCCGGCCGCACGGGCACTCGGGCAAGGTCTACTTCCCCGATGACGGCACCATCTATTTTCGCCACGACCCCGCCCGCTACCGCCGCCTGCGCCCGATCCCGCACCCGATGCTCGAGCATGTCGACCCGCTCGCCGCCCTGGCCGAGGCCGCCCCCGACATGGCCATGATCGCCTGGACCGTCTGCTGCCACAACTCGAGGCTCGGCCAGGCGCACCCGGAGCTCGTCACCCGAAACGCTGTGGGCGACCCCCTGATCTACAGTCTCAACCCGGCCCATCCCGAGGTGCGCGAGTATCTCGTCGCGCTCACCAGCGACCTCGCCCGCCGCTACGAGCTCGAGGCGGTCACGCTCGAAACACCGGGCTGGCTGCCCTTCGCGCACGGCTACCACCACGAATTCGCGATGCTGCCGCTCGACCCTTGGATCGAGCTCTATCTCGGCCTCTGCTTCGCGCCCGAGACGATTGCTGCCGCCAGGGCCGCCGGGATCGACGGGGAGAGCCTGCGCCGGCGCGTTGCCCGGCGCATCGAGGCCTGGCTCGGCGATGACATCGCCCCCCGCGAGCGGGCCGCCGACTGGGTCCAGGCCGATCTCGCGACCGACGGCGAACTCGTGGCCTATCTCCACTGGCGTTGCCGTTCGGTGGCGGCCCTCGTGGCCGAGATCAAGGCAGAGCTGCCGAATGGCACCGAGCTTCGCGTCATTCCCTCGGTCCAGCGCCCCACAGCCAAGAGCTGGATCGAGGGCAGTGATCTCTCACTGCTCGCCGAGGTCGCCGATCGTCTCGAGGTCTGCTTCTACGAGCCCTCGGCGGCGGCCGTCCGGGCCGATCTCTTCGATGTCCGCCAGCGCATCGGTGCCGAAGCCCGGCTCAACGCCGTCCTTCGCCCGGCCCACCCCGATCTGGCCGCCGGGGCCGAGACCGTGCCCGCCGTCGAGGCGCTCAAGACCGGCGGCGTCGAGGGGCTTGCGTTTTACGCCTACGGCCACTGGCGGCTCGCGGCGCTCGATCACGTCAAGGCCGGCTTTGCCGCGTGGGATGCCCGATGATGAAGCGCTTTCTCGCGAAGACCGTCCTGGTCACCGGTGCTGGCCGCGGCATCGGCCGGGCAACGGCCCTGCGCCTGGCCGAAGAGGGGGCGGCCGTTGCCGTCGTCGATCGCGACGGCGCGCCCGCCCGCGAGGTGGCAAAGGCCATCGCCGCCATGGGCCGAACCGGCGTGGCGCTGGAGGCCGATGTCGCCGCCGAAGGGGCACCGCAGCACCTCGTCGAGGATGCCGAGAAGGCGCTCGGCCCCCTGCATGTGCTGGTCAGCAATGTCGCGAAAACCGGCCCTGCCAGCCTCAAAGAGACGGATGAGGCGAGCTGGGACGCGGAGTTCGCCGTCACCCTGCGGGCGGCCTGGCTCCTGGCCCGTGCGGCCCTGCCCGGCATGGTCGAGCGCGGCCAGGGGGTGATCGTCACCATCGCCTCGGTCAATGCGCTGACCGCTCTCGGCAACCCCGCCTACAGTGCGGCCAAGGCCGGCCTCCTGCAGCTGACCCGGCAGATCGCCACCGAATACGGGCCTTTGGGCATTCGCTGCAACGCGGTTACGCCGGGCACGGTGCGGACCGACAACCCGAGCTGGACCCATCGCCTCAAGGAGGACCCGAAGGTCTTCGAGAAGCTCAATCGATGGTACCCCGTGGGCCGCGTCGGCAAACCGGAGGACATCGCCGCCGCCGTCGCCTATCTCGCAGCGGACGAAGCCGGCTTCGTCAACGGCGCCAATCTCGTCGTCGACGGCGGCCTCACCGCCGGCATGGCGCCGATGATCGAGGAGCTGACCCCGGGCGGTCGTTGACCCTGAGGCGGCAAGACCGCGTTCTCATCGCTGCCGCAAAGAGAGGTAGCCAGCGCCTGTCGCTTCGCCCTACCGCCTAACCTCCAGAAGGCCTGGTGCACGAGATCAAAACAGCCTCGCTCCTCCTGCTGCTGCTGACCGCCTGTGCCAGGGTGACGCCGATGCATGACGGCGAACGCGGGCTCGAGTATCTCGTCGGCTGCTACGGTGCTCTGACCCCGATGAGCGTCTGCTATGCCAAGGCCGACGAACTCTGCCCGGCCGGCTATACGATCATCGACCAGACGCGTGACGTCACCCACTACCGGACGCCGCAGGCCGTCGTTGCGAGCCTCGACCGGCAGCTCTCCATCGCCTGCCATCCACTGGACTAGGTGCCGCAGCATGCCCGTGGAACTCACTGCCCTGGCACTTGCAGCACTGCTTCAGGTCGTGCAGCTCGGCCTTTACGGTGTCGCCGCCAACCTGCAGGCCGGCCCGGCCTACAGCCTCGGCCCGCGCGACGAGCAGCGGCCGCTGACCGGCATCGCCGGCCGGCTGCAGCGGGCACTTGCCAACCATGTCGAGGCGCTGATCCTGTTCGCTGTGGCTGTCGTCCTGGTGACGCTCGCCGGCAAGGCCTCGCCGCTGACCGCCGGCTGCGCCTGGGCCTATCTTGGCGCCCGCATCCTCTACGTGCCGGCCTACGCCTTCAGCTGGTCGCCATGGCGCTCGCTGATCTGGACCGTGGGTTTTCTCGCGACCCTGATCATGCTGGTGGCGGCCCTGCTCTGATTGCCGGCGGAGCGACCCGACGACGTTCCGCCCTGAAGCGGCACCGGCACGCTACGCCCCGGGCACCCGTCCGATTTGGCCGAGTAAGAGAGTGCCCCGGAGCAAATGCTCGACGCTCTCAGCAACCTCCTGCAGGCTGTCTCGGCGCGGTCGCCGACTCTGCCTGCCTCATCGGCCGCTCTGCCGAGATTCATGCCGATACGCCCTTGAGATTCCCCAAGTCCGAAATGAGCTGCCGCACCGATCGAGCTGCGGCGCCGTGTGCGCTTGCCAAGCGCGCACGGGAGTGTGCCTCGTGATCCATTCGTTCGATCACGTCTCCCGGGGGATGACATGCGCCACGACCCCCGCTCGACGATACCCGGCCCAGCCATGGTCGCGACACGCATGGGGCGACGCCCGCTTGCCGCCTTGGCGCTCGGCTGCGCACTCCTGGGCATTGCCGCCTGCGCCGGTGGCGCCGGTTCCATCCGACCCGTTGGCGAGGCGCCACCCGTGGCCGAGCTCACCGGTATCCACTCGGTCCATGTCCGAGTGGCGGCCGTCGACGGGCAACCCGTCAGTCCTGCCGATCTCGAGCGGATCGCCGGGAAGATCGCCGACCGCACCCGTGCGATGACGCCGGCCCGCTTCGCCACCATCACTACCGCGGCCGACACCGGCGCTGTCCCCACTGCCGCCCCGGATGCGGCCGCCACCGACGAAATCGACGCCAGGGTGCTCTCGACCGGGATCTTTCAGCAGCCTGCTGGATTCCGGCCGCACCGTCGCCGGTCGGACACGCAGCAGCCCGCAAGTTGCGAGGGCCAAGAGCGGAGGGCCCGCGGGGAGGTTTGCCTCCCCCGCGTCCTTCGCCCTCAGCTTCTCGGATCGTCGGCGTCGTCGATGTCGGTGATGCCCCAGGGGCCGGTGCCGTGCAGCTGGATCACGGTGTCGATCTCAGTGTAGCCGAACATCAGCTCGCCCGGGGCCATGGTCGAGAAGCCGCCCCCGGGCAGGCGCAAAGCCGCGTCACGCTCGAAGCTCTCGCCCTCGATGACCGTGACGCGTTCGTCGGCCGGGTGGACGTGGGGGCGGATCTCGTAGCCGGCAGGCAGCATCAAGCGGAAGGTGCAGGGCTCTTCCTCGCCGAGATTGCCCTCGAGCACGGCGATCTGCGTCGGTGCCGCCATCGAGGCAATGTCGGTCCATTCGAGGTCCGAGGGATCGACGAAGATCTGGCCCTCGCCACGATAGGGCAGGTCGGCGGCGTCTGGTGCCGCCGCCGCGACAGCCAGGACAGCGATGGTCGGAATGATGGCTGTTCTCATGCTTCCCTCCAGTGTCGGCAGGTTGTCCGGCGGCGGCCGGCAATCCGCCAGCCGCTCGACCTGCAACCTTATAAACTGGCACGGCCATGGCTGCGACCGGAGCGGTCACGATGGCGTGGAGTGAGGAAAGATGTCCGTGGACCCGCCCGAGCGGCCTGACGGCTGTCGGGATCCGCGGCCACGCCCTGCGCATTGCCGTAGTTCCGCTCGACCGCCGAGCATAGTGCCGCTAAGGTCGACGATGCATGGGAGTATGTCAAATTCGGGCCGGCCGCATGCGGGGAGGAGCACCGCCTTGATCATCCCGAACCTCATGGTCAGTGACATGCGCCGCTCGGTCGCCTTCTACCGCGATGTGCTCGGCTTCCAGCCGCTCGTCATGGTCGCCGCCGACCGGACGGTCTTGCCGGAGGACGACGGCAGCGGGGCGGTGTTCACGACCCTCGAGTGGAACGGCGCGCAGCTGATGCTGCAGACCGCGCCGAGCCTCGCCGCGGAGCTCGACGTCCTCAGCCCGGAGCAGCGCCCCACCGCCTCCGGCACGATCTACCTCCGCGGCTTCGATCCCGCGACCGTGCTGGGCAAGCTCGCACCCGAGCAGATCGTCAAGGGTCCGCTGACCCAGTGGTACGGCATGCGCGAGCTCTATCTCAAGGACCCCGACGGCTACATCCTCTGCCTCGGCGTGCCCGGCGGCCCGCCGCCGGGGTAGGGTTCACCGGCTCTCGGCCGATTGCTCGTCCTGTCCGGAACGACGCGGCTCAATCCGATGTGTCGCCAGCGAGCCCGAGGAAGACGAGAATGGCGCGGTCCAGACGAACGCGATCGACATCCGCCAAGCGGCCGAGCCGCCGGCCGATCTTGCTTTTCGGAACTGTTGTCAGTTTGTCCACCATGAGGCTGGACGGGGTTGCGAGCCCGTTGGCCTCACTGGGTGCAATCGGCAAGCGACAAAGGGGCGCCTCGGTCGGATCGGTCGTGAAGGCGCAAATCGTGATCGACGGCGTGGCGTCGAACATGTCCGCCTGGACGATGACCGCAGGGCGTGGCTTGCCCGCATAACCGCTGCCGCCGGCGACCGTCCAGATCTCGACCCGCTTCACGCCTCGTCGCGGTCGGAGACCGCGTCGATGAACGCCTGGTCATCTTCGGCATTAGGGCTCAGCGCCACCGCGCGTGACTGGCGATGCGCCTCTTCCCTGAACTGCGGTGCGCGCACGTCCGGGACCCAGATCTGGATCGGCCTCAGGCCATGGTCTAGCAGCCGTTGACGATAAGCACGAACCTTTCGCACCGAAGCTTCCTTGGCGTTGGCAGTGGTCATCGCATCACCCGATGGCTCGCTTGTGACATGTAACCTGGCACGTCGCCGACGAAGGTGCCAGCGAAGCACGCGCGGGTCCGCGCAGCCGCCCCCAACCGGGCCGCCTCGATCCACCGTCGGCGTCGCGGTTCGGCTTCACGGATCGCCTCCGCAGACGGATCACCAAGCGTACGGCTCAACCGAGCGCCGCCACCACCTCATCGCCGATCGCTGCCGACGCCGTGAGGCCGGGGCTTTCGATGCCGTAGAGGTGGACGAGGCCCGGAATCCCGTGGGTGTCGGGGCCCTGGATGACGAAGTCGGTGTTGATGCAGCCGGCGCGGCCGATCTTCGGGCGCACGCCGGCATAGCCTGGTTCGAGGGCGCCGGCCTTCAGTGCCGGCCAGTATTTGCGGACGGCGGAGTAGAAGACATCGGCGCGTCTCGGATCGACGTCGTAGTCGATCGCATCCACCCATTCGATGTCGGGACCGAACCGGCATTGCCCGCCCATGTCGATGGTGACGTGGACGCCGAGGCCGGCCTCCTCAGGGACGGGGTAGATGAGCCGGGAGAAGGGGCTCCGGCCCTTGAGCGTGTAGTAGCTGCCCTTGCAGTAGTGGGCGGCGGGTGCGTGTACCGGGTCGTAGCCTTCGATCCGGCGGGCGACGACGGGGGCATCGAGGCCCGCACTGTTGAGCAGGATGCGGCAGGTGAGGTCCACGGGTGCCGCACCGCCGACCTCGAGGCGAAAGCCCTCGGCCGTGACCGCGGCACGCTCGAGGGCGGCGTCGAAGGCGATCATCCCGCCCGCGTCCTCGAGGTCACCCTGATAGGCGAGCATCAGGGCGTGGCTGTCGATGATGCCGGTCGACGGCGACCAGAGGGCACCCGTACAGGCGAGCTCGGGCTCGAGGGCCTGCGCCCGGGCGGGATCCCAGAACTCGAGGTCGTCGACACCGTTCTCGGCGGCCTTCTTCTGGATGCGCTCGAGCTCGGTCAGTTGCGCCTCGCTGGTCGCGACGATCAGCTTGCCGCAGTTGCTGTGCGGGATGCCACGGCAGCCGCAGTAGTCGTAGAGAAACCACTTGCCGGCGACACAGAGCTTCGCCTTGAGGCTGCCCGTGGGGTAGTAGATGCCGGCATGGATCACCTCGCTGTTGCGCGAGCTGGTCTCGCTGCCGATCAGGCCGTGCCGCTCGAGGACGATCACCTCGTGGCCGGCCAGGGCCAGCGCGCGTGCCGTCGCGAGGCCGACCACGCCGGCCCCGACGACGACCGCCTCGACGTGGTCGCTCATGCCGCGACCGCCGCCCGCAGCTCGGCGAGGGTGCCGGCCGCCACGCCGGCGCTTTCGGCCGCGGCCAGGATGTCGTCGAGGCTTTTGGAATCGAGGGGGATGCCCCGGGCCCGGGCCGCCCGATGCTCGCGCTCGGGCTCCCCCGGGATCCGAACCTTGTCGATGCCGGGGGCGGGCTTCGAGGCCTTGATCCAGTCCTTGACTGCCTCGACCTCACGCGCGATCGCCGCGGGCTCGCCGAGTTGCCCGGTGTCGATGACGATGCCGAGCACGCTGTTGAGGATTCCGCCGCGCGTCGGTCGGCCGGGCTGGATGGTCTGGCCGCCGGTAAGTGCTGCGCCCAGAAGCTCGCAGAAGATGGCGAGCCCCGAGCCCTTGTGCTGGCCGAAGGCCTTCAACGCCCCCTTCTTCTCGTCGACCAGGGCGGTGGGGTCGGTGGTCACCCGGCCGGTCTCGTCGATGATGCTGTCGGGCGGCACCGGCATGCCCTTGTTCCTGGCCACGCGTGCCTTGCCGAAGGCGATCGTGCTCGTTGCCATGTCGAGCAGGGCGGCAGGGCCATCGGCACCGGGCCCATCGGCACCCGGAATGGCGGCGGCGAAGGGGTTGGTGCCGAGTCTCGCATCGCTGCAGCCATAGGGCGCCTGGAAGGCCACGTGGTCGGCGACGTTGACGAAAAAGATACCGGTCATCCCCGCGGCGGCACACTGCTCGGCATAGTCGCCGACCCGGCCGATATGGCTCGCATTGCGGACGCCGAAGACACATGCGCCCTGGGTCCGGGCGCGCTCGATGGCGGCTGCGGTCGCCTCCCGCACCATCCGCTGCCCGGCCCCCCGGCGGGCGTCGAAAAGCAGCAGGGCACCGGCATCGACGATGGTGTCGAGCGTCTGGTTGGGGACGAGCAGGCCTTCCTTGGCGAGGCGGACATAGTCCGGCAGCATGCCGACGCCGTGGCTGTCGTGGCCGGAGAGGTTGGCCAGCACCAGGTGGCGCGCCACGATACCGGCCTCCACGTCACTAGAGCCCAGGGCCGACATGGTTGCGAAAGCGAGCCGCTCCAGCACCTCGGGCGCAACGGTCTGCATGGTGGATCCCTGCCTGACGATCGGTTCCCGGCGAAGGGCCGGGCTCTGTGCCGCGCTGGCTTATCGCGGCGCGGCCATGGCCGGCAAGCCGCGATCGGGCAGCTCGGCCGCCGCGAGCTGCCGCCTCGAGATCAGGGCCAGATGGTCGTGCAGGGCCGGGCTCGCCGCGATCAGGCCACGATGGCGCGGCTCGGGCCGGTTGAGCGCGAGGCTGGCACCACTCCGATCAGAGCTCCGGCCGCCGGCCTCCTGGAGGATCAAAAGGGCCGCGGCGATGTCCCAGTCATGGCTGCTGCGCCAGGAAAAATAGGCATCGAAGCGGCCGCACGCCACGAGGGCGATCTTGTAGGCGAGCGAGCCGATGGTGCTGATCCTGGCCTCCGGGAAAAAGGCGTCGAACTGGCGGACCTTGCGTTCCCTTGAGCTCAAGACGATCCGGGCCTGCCGGGCGTCCGCGGGCTCGCGCATCGAGAGCGGCCGCTCGTTGAGCGTCGCACCACCACCGGCCCGCGCCTCGAAGCACTCGCCGGTGGCGGGATTGAGAAGGCAGGCGAGCACCGGCTCTCCGTTCTCGACCAGGGCAACCGAGATGGTGAATTCGGGCAGGCCCTTGGCGAAGCTGCGCGTACCGTCGATCGGATCCACCACCCAGACATGGCGGCGCTCGAGCCTCAGCCCGTCGTCGGCGGTCTCCTCGGAGAGCCAGGCGGCGCTGGCCAGAAGCTCGCCGAGGCTCGCCTTCAAAGCGTTGTCGACCGCGAGATCGGTCTCGGTCAGGATCTGGCCCGGTGCCTTCTCCCAGGACCGGCCGCCCCGGCCGAACGCCGCCATGGCGATCACCCCGGCATCGAGCACGGCCTGCCGCAGCTGCGGCTGGAGGGCTTCGAGGTCGAGCATCACCAGATCGGCTTGCCGCTGCCGGGGAGGCCCAGGCGGCCCCATTTCTCGCTCACCCGGGCGACGATCTCGTCCGCCATCCGGATCTTCTGGCCCCACTCGCGATGCGTCTC
>DAIRDJ010000041.1:0-28322 GCA_036796215.1 Geminicoccaceae bacterium | reverse complement strand
AGCGGAGCAGCTTGACACCAACGACCCCAATCAGAGAGGGCTCTCCGGGCAGCGCCAGTTGATCCTGCACGACCATGTGGTATTCGCCAATGACTCGCTGCATGTGGGTCTGGATGATGCCGGCGAAGGTGAGGGTGAAGGTCATGAACGCCATGCCGCCGGTCATCAGCCAGAACGACGCCAGGTTGAGCACCTGGTGCTACGGGTCGCGGTTGGTGAGGATCGGCATGGCGTAGGCGACCACCGCCAGGACCATGGCGACGCAGGCACCGAAGAAGGCGAGATGGCCGTGAGTGGCGGTAATCTGCGTGCCGTGCGTGGAGTAGTTCACGCCGTGCAGGGTGTGCGGGAAGCCCCAAACACCGGCACCGAAGAAGGCGACTGTGGCAGCACCCAGCGCCCAGCGCAGGGCGGCCTTGTTGGGGTGGTTGCGCTTCGCCTTCCACACCATGACGAAGGCAAAGGCCATCATCGCGAAGAACGGTGCTACCTCCAGGGTGGAGAAGATCGAGCCGACCCACTGCCAGTAGCCGGGCGTGCCGATCCAGTAGTAGTGATGGCCGGTGCCGAGCACGCCGCTGAACAGGGCGGCAGCGACGATCACGTAGAGCCACTTTTCCACGACCTCGCGGTCGACATCGGTGAGCTTGAGCATGAGTAAGGCGAGCAGGGCGGCCATGATCAGCTCCCACACCCCTTCGACCCAGAGATGCACGACGTACCACCAGTACATCTTGTCGAGGCTCAGGTTGCGCGGATTATAGCGTGCGAAGAGGCACAAGGTCAGGCCGGCGAGGCCGAGGCCGAGGAAGAGCACGTTGGTGATGACCGTCTTGCGCCCTTTCAGCATGGTCATCGCGACGTTGGCGAGGAACAGGACGACGCCGACGACCAGGAGCAGCTTGACCCATGTGGGCTGCTCCAGGAACTCGCGGCCCTCGTGAATGCGGAACACATACCCGGCGACGGCGGCAAGGGCGGCGAACACCAGAATGCCCAAGGCCGCGCAGGCCAAGGCCGGCGACCAGATCTCGCGCTCCGTTTCCTCCGGCAGCAGGAAGAACGCCGAGCCCATGAGGCCGAGGATCAGCCACACGATCAAGGAATTGGTGTGGATCATCCGGACGATGTTGAAGGGCATCAACTCGGACAGGAAGTTCGGCGACACATAGATTTAGCCGAGCCAAAGGCCGCCGATCTGCTGCACGCCGAACAGGGCCATGGCCGCGGCGAAGTACCAGTAGGCGATGCGCTGCGTTTCGTATTTCATCGGTGCGTCCGCAGAGCCTGTCTCAGCCGGCGTCGTTCGGGGGCCAACCCTGGGTGTCGATGCGATCGACCCAGAGGAAGAAGTCGGTGAGGTCACGGACCTCTTGATCGGTCATCTCGAAATTCGGCATCTGCCGGGGCCCCGGCACACCGCTCGGCTGCGCGTCGATCCAGCCCCGCAGGACCTCGAAGGCGGTGTCACTGTCGTCGGACACGTTCCAGCGGGTCATGATATTGCCCAGTTCCGGCGCGAAATAGGCGCCCTCGCCCAGCAGCGTGTGGCCGCTGATGCAGGAATGCTTTTCCCAGACGGGCTTGCCACGCGCGACCTCGTCGGTCATCGGCTGCGTCGAACGGTTGACGATGTAGCGATGGCTGTGGACCGTCAGTCCGACGAAAATCACGATGAAGAACAACGATCCGCCATAGAAGACGTTGCGCGCCATCGCCTTGGTGTTCACTTCCACCATTGGGCTCTCCTTGCGCGAGGACGGCCGGTCTCAGTTGCGGGCAGGCAGTTCGGCGAGCACGCCCGGCCGCGGGGCGCGAGCCACCACGCGGTCGCGAGCCGAGGCCTCATCCGGCGGCAGGCCGACGTCATCGACGGGCTCGGGCGGCCGGGCTCGGCCGCTCGCCACAGCCGCCGGGCAGCGCCGCGCTGCAATCGGCACGCAGCCACGGGAGAAGACGCAGCTTGGCGCGGCTTCCCCGTGGCGATCGTCGCTCCCGCCGCCAACCGCAACGTGTCGGTCTCTGGCTCACCCGTCACCAGCACCACCAACTGCTCATTCTGTAGTTTCCAACCCGTTGCAACCGAATAGATCTCGCGACTCGGACGTCGTCTGCATGGGCGTTTGGGATAGGCGCGACGACCGGTGGACGCTGGTGCGGTCGCAGCCGCGTCTTGGCTGCCGGCCCTTCCGGCTCGCTTTGCCATCGTCGAGGCTCCCCGTTCGGCGCTGCTGCCGCTGCTTGTGGTCACGGCGGACGCTAGGCCCCCAGCGACGGACCGTCCTTGACCATCGTCAAGCGGCGGCGAGGCGCCGGTCGGCCAGCGGTCGAGGGGCGACGGCCACACCTCTCGACGGCGGCATGCCGAGCCGCCGTTGCCCGCTGCGGTTGCCGAGGCCATTTGCAAGTGGTTCGATCGCGTATCGTCGATCGTGGGCCGTCGCTAGGTTGGTCGGCCGGTGGCAGGATCGAGCCGAAGAGGGGGGAGCCGAGACGATGCGACCGCTTTGCGAATCGAAGCGCGACGAGCTGGCGCGGCAGGCGGTGAGCGGCCTCCTCGACGGCGAAACCGCGCTCCTCGCGCGACTGCCGATGTTCGCCGGTCTCGGCGCGGCGCAGATCGGCAAGCTCCTGGAGCACAGCGAGGTGCAGAAGGTGCCCCGGCGCACGGTGCTGTTTCACCAGGGCGAGCCCACGACCCGCTTCTTCGTCGTCCTGCACGGCTGTGTGATGCTGCACCGCTTGAACCCGAGCGGCCACGACAGCGTCATCAGCCTGCTGAACCGGGGCGCGAGCTTCGCCGAGGCGGCGATGTTCGATTGCGCCGATTTCCCGGTGACGGCGACGGTGATCACCGATGCCCGGCTGCTCCTGGTGCACGCCGCCCCGTTCGTCCATCGGCTGCGCGAGGAGCCGGCGCTGGCGCTCAACATCCTGGCCTCGATGTCGCGCCATTTGCGGCGGCTGGTCGAGCAGCTCGAGCAGCGCACCTCGGCCTCGTCGACCGAGCGCCTCGCCTCTTTTCTGCTGCGCTTGTGCCCCGAGGGCGATGATGGCCCGACAACGTTCGAGCTGCCGCTCGACAAGCACCTGATCGCGGGTGTCCTCGGCATGCAGCCCGAGACCTTCTCGCGGGCACTCTCGCGCCTGCAGCGTTTCGGCGTCACCTGCCATGGCACCGAGGTCAGGGTGGCGCAGATCGAGGCGCTGCACCGGTTCTGTGCCGGCGAGCCGGCGCGGCGCCCATGAGAGATCGGCAGGCCTGCTGTCGGGGCCACACCGCAACAGCCATTGGCCTCGGGCGAACAGCGGTCTGTTGCAGATGGCGCCGGACGTGCTAGCTCTTTCCCGCAAATGGCGAACAGACGTTGCCGTGCCGCCTCGAACGTCGAGCGGCCGGAGCTAGGTTGAGGTTTACTTTCGCATGGCGACACTTTTGGTCTTCGGCTCGAAGCCGGCGCCGGCGCTGCCGCCGCCGGAATCGTTCGACGCCGTTGCCTGTGCGAACGGCTCCGGTCGATCGGCCCGGGCGGAGGGCCTGCCGGAGCCCGTGTTCACCGTCATGTCGACGGTCTTGACCTCGGGCCACAAGCCGGCCAACGATCTGGCGCTCGAGGCGATCCGCGGTCTGCGCACCCGCACGCTCTATTTGTACCCGCGACCGGAGGCGACCGGCCATCCGTTCAAGCGGCTGTGGCGGATGCTCAAGCGCTTCAATGTCCAGCCCTGGTATTTCAAGCGGCGGCTGGAGGCGCTCGACTACCATTACGACGAGGTCGTCGCCTGGCCCCGCCGCACCTATCACGAGCTGGTTTTGGGCCTGGTCGGCGGTAATCCGGAGATCGCCAGCGTCATCGCCAGGAAGCAGCCGTCGACCGGCGTCATGGCGCTCGCCATCGGCATGGCCGACCCGCGTTTCGATCGCTTCATCATGAGTGGCTTCAGCTTCGAGATCACCCACGCCTATGCGCACAACCCGCTGATCGACGAGCTCGGCACGACGCGGAGCAAGCATCTCGAGACGGACGTCGCGGTGCTGCGCAAGCTGGCCGAGCAGCACGGCACGCTGTTCACGACCGAGCCTGCCGTGCACGAGGCGGCCGGCATCCCATTCCTCGAGCCGCAAGCCGCGCCGCTGGCGGTGGCCTGTGGCTGCGGCTGTGCGCCCGCGCCGCCCGACGCCACCCGGCTGTACGCCTGATCGACGGTGCGGCAGCAAGTACGAGGCGCCGGCCGCCCGTCGCCTCAGCCAGTACCCAGCAACGGATGATCATGTTCACCTACGAGCACCTGGACCTTCGCTACGAGCCCTTCCCGATCGGCCTCGCCAAGCCGTTCATCGCTCCCGCGACCTATGACGAGATGCTGGCGCGCTACCCCGACCGCGACCTGTTCGCCTATCTCGCCAAGGTCGGGCACAAATATTCGCTGTCGGAGAAGAGCAACCCCAAGGCCTATCACCAGTTCATCGAGGCAAGGCCGGTCTGGCGCGAGTTCCACGCCATGATCAAGAGCCGGCAGTTTCTCGAGGACATCATCGCGGCCCTGGCCGAACGGCAGATCGACCTCGGCTACGGCAAGCTGCCGACGCCGATGAAGCGGACCATCAAGCTCGCCCGCAACCTCCTGCGCGGCCGGCTCGATGCAGGCCGCCCGCCGCTTTCCGCCCGTTTCGAGTACTCGATGCTGCCGGCGGCCGGCGGCTACGTCATCCCGCACACCGACTCGCCGGGCAAGCTGATCACCATGGTGGTCTCGATGGTCGGCGAGGGCGAGTGGGATCCGGCCGTGGGCGGCGGCACCGACGTCAACAAGCCCAAGGACCCCAGGCTCACCTACAACGAGCTGAACCGGCAGGCCGGGTTCGACGAGATGGAGGTGCTCGACACCTTCGCGTTCATGCCCAACCAGTCGGTCGTCTTCATCAAGACCTTCAATTCCTGGCACTCGGTACGGCCGATGACCGGCACCGATCCCGAGGTGATGCGCAAGACGCTGACCATCAATATCGAGACCGACGCCTAGCAGGCTGCTAGGCGATGGCCTGCCGCGTCCCCTCGACGGTCATGCGGCCGATGCGCTCCAGATTCCAGGCGATGCCGAGGCCGGGCCGCTCCGACGGGTAGGCGAGCCCGTTCTCGAGGCGCATCGGCTCGGTCGTCAGCTCATCCAGCTGCGGAATATATTCGAGCCAGCGGCTGTTGGGCACCGCACAGCAGAGGCTGACGTGCAGCTCCATGAGAAAATGCGGGCAGACCGGCAGGTTCAGGCTTTCCGCGGTGTGCGCCACCTTCAGCCAGGGGGTGATGCCGCCGATCCGGGCGACGTCGACCTGGACGATGGTGCAGGCACCACGCGTCATGTACTCGCCGAACTGGCGGATGGTGTAGAGCGATTCGCCGACGGCGATCGGCAGGGCGGTCGATTGGCAGAGGCGGACGTGGCCCGAGACGTCGTCGGCGGGCAGCGGCTCCTCGAACCAGCCGACATCCAGGGGCTCCATGGCATGCGCCCGGCGGATCGCCTCGTCGGGTGAGAAGGCCTGGTTGGCATCGGTGAAGATCTCGAAGCCGGGGCCGACAGCACCGCGCACCGCCTCGAGCCGCGCCACGTCCTCGCTCACATGCGGCCGGCCGACCTTGATCTTGCAGCCGGCAAAGCCCTGGGCCTTGACCGCCAGCGCGTCGTCGACGAGGGCCGCGGGCTCGACGTGAAGCCAGCCGCCCTCGGTCGAGTAGACGGGGATGGCGGGCTTGGCGCCGCCGGCGAGGCGGTGGAGCGGCAGCCCGGCACGGCGGCAACGAAGGTCCCAAAGGGCGGTGTCGATGGCGGCGAGCGCCAGGGCCGTGACGGCGCCGGGCTGCAGCGCATGGACGTGGAACTTGAGCGCGCGCCAGAGCCGCTCGATGTCCTCGGCCTCCTCGCCGATCAGCCGCGGCAGGAGGTGGTCGGTCAGGAGCGCCATGACCGAGCTGCCGCCGGTGCCGATGGTGTAGCTGTAGCCGAGCCCTTCCGCCCCTTCGGCATCGATCAGCCGGACGAACGGGGTCTCCTGGCTGATGAAGGCCTGGATCGCGTCGGAGCGCGGCACCTTGGGCTGCAGATCGACGAGCCAGGTCTCGGCCCCGGTGATTGCCGGCATGGCGGCTTGCTCCCTTTCCGACACGGCGCCCCAGCCGCTGGCCGGGCGGCAGCCGACGTTGCGTTCGTTGTCGATGCAGTGCCGGCAAAAGTAAAGCGCCGGTGCAAGCGCCAGCTAGTGCCACGTCTTCCCCACCTCTCCGGCGCGCGTCAATCGTTAATGGCAAACGCAAATCGTTAACCCGCCAGAGACCCGCGCTGGACATACAATAATAAGAAGAGTGTAAACAAGAATCGAATATTAACGAAGAAATCGTCCAGCCTCTCAGGTTACATCTACTGAACCGAGGTCGCCGCCCGCCAAACGAAGCGGGAAGCAACTCGGGAGGATGTTAACAGTTATAGCTAACGAGAGGACGCCATGGCGGAAGCACCGAGCAGCAACCAGACGATTGCCGAGGCCGGGGAAGGCGCTGTGGCCGGCCCGATCAACGGCGTGCTACCGAGCCTCGAGGTCGTGCTGACCGCGGACGGCGTGCCGGTCGTCGACCTGCGTGAGGCGCTCGCCCAAGACGGTGCGCTGGTCGTGGTCGATGGCGAACTGATGCTGCGGCTCGCCGACGGCACCGAGTGGCCGGTCGACGTCACGGTCGCCGAGGGCGATGTCGTTCTGCAGGTGGCCGAGCAGGGCTACATTGCGGCGAGCTCGGCTAAGGCAGCACTGCAGACCCCCGGCACGGTGCTGCCGCTGGCCAGCCTCGTGGCGGCCGCAGGCGACGCCAGCGAGACGGTTGCCGAGGCGGCCGCGGCAGCGGAGCCCGGTGCCGAGGGCGAGGCGCCGGCGCATGGCGGCGGGGCCGCGTTTCGGGTGTTCGAGATCGGCAGCCTCGGCCAGGGCCTCGACCCGCTCCTGGCGCTCGGGCCGACGAGCCTCGGCGCCGGCATTGCCGCGAATGCACTCTTCGATCCCCGACTGGACGACCAGGACGGCCTGGGTGACAGCAGCTTCGGCGGCGGCTCGCGGTACGTCAATTTTGCGCCGATCGCCAAAGACGACCTCGCCACGACCAGCGAGCGCGAGGCGGTAACGATCGATGTCCTCGCCAACGACCGCGATCCCAACCCGAAGGACGAGATCCGCATCGTCGGTGTCCAGGCCGAAGGCCTGCAGGGCATCGTCACCCTGAACCCCGACGGTACGATCGGCTACGATCCGAACGGTCAGTTCACCCATCTCGCCGAGGGCGAGACCGCCACCGAGACCTTCACCTACACGATCGCCGACGAGCGCGGCGAGACCGACACGGCCACGGTCACGGTCGAGATCACGGGCGTCAACGACGCGCCGATCGCGGCCGACGACGATGCGCGCACGACGCAGAACCACGCCGTCGCGATCGACGTGCTCGCCAACGACGTCGACCCCGACGCCAGCGACGTGCTCGAGGTCGTCGGCGTCGACGTCACCGGGCTATTGGGCAACCTCGCCTTTCTCGGCGACGGCCAGTTCGTCTACGACCCGGCCGGCCGGTTCGACGCGTTGGCCAAGGGCCAGACGGCGACCGAGACCTTCCAATACGCGATCGCCGACCCGCATGGCGAGATTTCCATCGCCACGGTCGAGATCCTGATCGAGGGCGTCAACGACGCGCCGGTAGCGAATGACGACCTGGTCGTCGTCAGCGAGAAGGGCGAGGTGCGCTTCGACGCGCTCGCCAACGACTACGACCCCGACCTCGGCGACACCATCAAGGTGGTCAATCTCTTCAGCCTCGGCGGCAGCGCCGGGCAGCGCTGGATCAACCACGACGGCACGGTCACCTACCGCCCCTATGGCGCCTACGACCATCTCGGCCAGGGCGAAGTCGCCTATCAGCAGTTCGGCTACACCATCGCCGACCAGCATGGGGCAACCGACACGGCCGTGATCACGGTGCAGATCGTGGGCGTCAACGATGCGCCGGTGGCCAAGGACGACAAGGTCCACACCGACGAGAAGTCGCCGGTCGAGATCAACGTGATCGCCAACGACTACGACCCGGACAAGAACGACGTGTTCGGGGTGGTGGCGGTCGATGCCACAGGCCTCCAGGGCGAGCTCACCTATCTCGGCGACGGCAAGTTCGCCTACGACCCGAATGGTCAGTTCGACCATCTGGCCAAGGGACAGACGGCGACCGAGACCTTCCAGTACATGATCGCCGACCAGCACGGCGCTTTCGATATCGCCACGGCCAAGGTCGTGATCCACGGCGTCAACGACGCGCCCGTGGCGGTGACGGACTTCTTCACGGGCTTCAAGGACATCGGCTTCTACGCACCGATCGAGGCCCTCCTGGCCAACGACTTCGATGTCGACAACGGCGATACGATCCACTTCGCCGGGCTCGACAACGCGGTGAACGGCGAGGTGACGGTGACGCCGGACGGCTATGTCGTCTTCATCCCAGACGCGGGCTATGTCGGCCCTGCCAGCTTTCAGTACGCCATCCACGACCAGCACGGCGAGTACGCCATCGGCGACGTCTTCCTCGATATCAAGGAAATCGAGCCGGGCGACGTCTCGTTCGAGGTCCTGACCTGGTTTCAGGCGATCAGCGAGGCAGAGCTCACCGAGCACCCGGACGGCAGCTTGACCTTCGAGATGCTCCTCGATGTCGGCGTGGTCAGCGCCGTCGGCATGGATATCGGCGGCATGCCCTTCTTCACCGCGGTGATGAACGGCGAGCTCAGCGGGCTCATGACCTTCACCATGGACGCCCAGGGCAAGCCCGCGGCCACGGGCGACTTGACAGGCGATCTCGACCTGGAAATCGCCCTCAGCCCGATCTTCCAGCCCCTCGGTGGCGACTTCTACGACGATCTGGTTCTCGCCACCGGTGGTCCGAGCGGCATCCCGAACCTGCCGTCCGCCGGCTTCGATCCCTTGGCCGATCTGGCGCTGCAACTCATCGACGAGATGATGAGCGGCGGCGGCCCGGTCATGGTCTTCGGCGAGGCCATCGCCGAGGCCCAGGCCTTCGCCTTCGGCGACGGAACCTTCTACCTCGACATCAAAGCCCTGCTGGGCGGTGCGACGATCGTCGACGACGGCGGCAACCAGCCGGACTTCCTGGCCGAGCTCCTCGGCGAACTGCAAGGCTATGCCTTCATCGACATCCGCGACGACCTCGTCGTCGACGGCGACGGCTACATCGACGGCAACTTCCAGGTCACGACGGCACCGATGCCCTTCAACATGACGAACGGTATCAACACCGCCGACCTCGTGACCGAAGACCACGCCATCGCGGCCTGATCCCGCCGGGCGCTCTGCCGATAATGCCAGGGGCGGCCGAAAGGCCGCCCCTTTTCGTTCGTCCGGCAGCCAACGAGAAAGCAGGTGCCGCTGCCGTGCTCACCGCCGATCGGCCGACGATCGGCTCCGGCTTCGGAGCGTGGCTCGCCCGATGCCCCGGCATCTGGCCGTACGCGGCTCCTCGCCGGCGGTCGATCGCAAGCCGATGAAATGCTTCGCAACGCGTCGAGCAGATGGCCTGATCGGGGTTGTGGCCCAGGCCTTGGGGTGGCTGCTCCCTTCCAGATCTCGGAACGTGGTCGGTGTCGGCCGCCACGAGCATCGCAAAGGAGCAGCCGCGATGTACGATGCAGCACTGGACGTGTCGCTGGAAGAGACCGCGATCTGTGTGGTAACCGCCCCTGGCCGCAATTCTCGCTCGGTGGTCCGAGTGGTCCGACTCACCTACGGCCCGCCTGCCTCGCCCACTGCGGGAATGAACCGACATGACCTGAAACCGCAAGGCCTTAATCTTTCGATGCAATCTTTTTACTAGGTGGACGATTGCGCAGAATTGCGCTCTAAACTTTCTTGTGCCATCGGCACGGTGGCCGCGCTGCGCGACGGCCGCTCCGGTCTTGCTTGAAAGGAATGAGCAATGAAGGCATTACCCCTCACCGCCGCCCTGGCAGCGCTCGTGTCGCTCGGTGGCCTTTCGGTCCAGGCTGAGGAGGTTCGCCTCGACGACACTCAGCTGGACGCCGTCACCGCCGGCTTCATCACCAGTGCGCAGGTTCGAGACATCGTCGCCGCGTCGCAAGCCCGGATCGTGGGCGATGTGGGCGAGGCGGTGGTGGGCGACCGCAGCTTCACCCTCGATGACATTCCCGCATTGGTCGAAGGGACGCAGGGCGCCATCCTCGACGTTCTGTTACCGCAGCTGGGCTCATTGTAGAAGTCCAGCGGTAGCTTCCAGGGCGTTCTCGGGCCGACCGGAGAGCAGGAAGGCCCGGCTCTCGGAAGAATTGCGGCGATCGGCGCTGCACCAGCTCGGCAGCCACCAGCTCGACGGCGGAACTGTCTCGATCATGGTCGGGACGGTGCGCCGAGCGCTCGGCCGAAAAGTTGCTGAGCGGAATCGGTCGATCATGACACCCTTGTTCCGCCAGGAGCAAGGGTGTCATGGCCATTTGGGCCGATTCCGTCCGCCCCCAGTATCAGTGCGCTGGCACGTGCTGCGCAGCCGATCTGACGGAGGCCGAGTTCGCCCTGATCGAGCCGATGCTGCCGCCGGCCAAGGTCCGGTCCGGGTCCGCCGCCGCTCCCCGTGGCTCGAGCCGGTCCTCGCCGACGGCGGCTATCAGGGCCGACGGCGGCTGTCGGGGTGGCCAAGCGGCCGCTGCAGCCGCAAAACAACGGCGGAGGCTCGAGATCGTCGAGCGGCCGCGCCACGCCGCGGGCTTCCATCGGCTCCCCAAAACGCTGGGACATCGAGCGCACCTCCGCCGGGCTCGGCCGCGACCGCCGGCTCGCCGAGGACGTCGAGACGCTGGTCGAAACCAGCACCGCAACGGCCGCTGTGGCGATCGTCCAGCGCCTCGTGCGGCGGTGCGCAACCGTTTGTGAGCAGCCAACAACTTTCGGTCAGCCTCAAGCTGCCGGCCAGCCGCGTTGCGTCCAGGTCGCCAGTGCCTCTCGAGACCAGAACGACGAAAGAACTACCACCATCGATAGCTTGTCCGATCAAGGCGCAAATGTTAACTGTACAGCGAGACTTTGCTTCTCTTGTACGCCGCCCAAGTGGTGATCATGGAAGCGAATTCGATCTATTGTTTGAAAACCAGAACGGGAGTTCCTTTGATGCGCAGCCTCACCCTCTCCATGCTCGCCGGCGCCTGCCTCATGCTCGGGGCGGCCACCGCCTCGGCGGAGACCGTGCGCTTGACCGATCAACAGCTCGACCAGGTGTCGGCAGGCGTCCTCGCCAATGCGCGCAACCTTTTCAACAACGCCGCGGTCATCGCCGCGGGCGAGCTTTTCATTGCCTTTGATCTCGCCGACGACGAGACCGTGAACTTCTCGCCTCTGCAGGATCCCAATGTGGCGCCTGTCGCCATTCCAGCCTTCTTGATCGGAACGCAGACGGTATCGGTCTTCTCGTTCCTGAGCCTCGGCTTCAACAACTGAGATCGACCATCGCCCGGCCGAGAACGGCCGGGCGCTCATCAGAAGGGAGAAAACGCAATGTCGTGGCATCGTTTCGTCCTCGTTCCCGCATGCGGCCTGATCGCCCTGGCATCAGTGGCCCAGGCCGACGAGGTGCGGCTCGCCGACGACCAGCTCGACCGGGTGGTCGCGGGCGATCCGTTCGGCATCAATTTCGGCGGCCTGACCAACGTCTCGATCGGCGGCCCGGCCTTCGTCATCGGGCTGTTCGGCGGGATCTTCGGCGGTGGCGGTGGCAGTGAGGAGCCGCCACCTGCCGACAATGGTGGCAACGGCGGCAACGGCTCGCCCCCGTCCTCGATCGGCGCCTCGGCCTCGTCGTTCTTCAGCGACGATCTCGATGGACCCGGGTCGATCATCGCGCCGGCGTCGAGTTCCTTTGCGACAGTGTCCCTCGACTAGCTGCTCTAGCCGACCAGCGCCGGTCCGGGCCTAGGTTCGTGGCGTCGTGACGAAGCGACGCCACATGGCGCGCATCTCCCGCTCCAGCTCGCTGGCGATGCGCGCCTTGTCGCAGAGTGGCGAACGTTCGACGCGTTCACGCTGTCCCGTCCGCCAGTCGAACAGGCGCAGGGGATCGCGCGCCAGATCGCCGGCGATGGCGACATAGTGGTCGGTGTCCCGGGCGATCCAGCCTTCCTGGTCGATGACGCGGAGAAACGCCTCGGTCTGGCGTGACACCGGCTGCCAGCCGGGCAGGGTCACCACCGGCACCCCCATCCAGAGCGCCTCGCAACTCGTCGCCCCGCCGCCGAACGGAAACGGATCGAGCGCGATGTCGATGTCGCCATACTCGGCGAGCAGCTGCTCGTAGGGCGAGCCGCCGCGGATCTCCAGGCGGCCCGGCGTCAGGCCGTGCGCCAGAAAAGCGCTGCGGTAGCGCCGCGCCACTTCGGGCGCGCCCAGCGCCGGCGACTTGACCACCAGCCGCGCCGCCGGCACCTCGTTCAGGATCCGGCACCAGGCGGCGATCACCGCCGGGGTCAGCTTGGAGAGGTTGTTGAAGCTGCCGAAGGTGATCCAGCCCTGGCGCATCACCGGCGGCTGGACGACCGTCGGCGCCTGGGCCGGCGGATCGTAGCACCAGCGGCCGCCCTCGAGGCGGACCACCTCCTCGACGAACACACCCTCCTCGCCCGGCCGCACGGCGACCTCGTCCATGATCGCGTAGTCGATGGCGTCGAGGCCCGTGGTGAAGGGATAGCCGAGCCAGGTCGCCTGCACCGGCGCCGGCTTCAAGGCGAAACAGGTCAGGCGATTCTTGGCGGTGTGCCCGGAAAGATCGATCAGGATGTCGATGCCGTCGGCCCGAACGAGCTCGGCCATTGCTGCATCGTCGAGAGCAGCGACATCCCGCCAGCCATCCGCCATCGCCTCGATCCGCGCGCTGACGTCGTCCTTCTCGGGCGTGGCGGCGTAGCAGAAGGTGCAATACCGAGCACGGTCGAGCCCATCGAGCGCCGGGATCAGCCAGGCGCTCACCGGATGACGGCGCAGCTCGGCCGAGACGAAGCCGATGCGCAGCGGCCGATCCGGGTCGCGGTCGTTGGCCCATCGGTCGAACCGTCCGGCAGGCCGGCCGAAGCGCTCGCCCCAGGCGCGGTGCTCGGCCACCAGGCTCTCGGCCGTCCGCTCCGGCTGGTAGAGCAGGGTCAAGAGCAGATTGCTGTGGATCCTGGCATTCTGCGGGGCGAGCTCGATCGCCCGTCGCAATGCACGCTCGGCCTCGTCGAGCGCGCCGGTCGCCCGGTAGATATCACCCAGATTGTCATGCGCCTCGGCCATCTCGGGCCGATGCGCGATCAGCGTCTCGTAGGCTGCGATCGCTGCGTCGTAGCGGCGGCCCAGATGCAGCGTCAAAGCGCGATTGAACAGCGTCTCGACATCATTGGGGGCGATCGACAACGCCTTGTCGAAGGCGGCCAAGGCCGCCTCACGCATGCCGAGCCGGCGCTCGGCGATGCCGATGCCGGTCAGGGCGGAGACGAAGCTCTCCTGCTTCTCGAGGGCTCCGTCGAAGGCATCGAGGGCCTCCTCGTCGCGCCCGAGAGCGAGCAGGGTCCAACCCCGCTCGCACAAGGATGGAAGGAAGCCCGGATGATCGACGAGGACGGCCTCCTGCACGGCCAGAGCCTCGGCCGGACGGCGCAACAGGCGAAGGGCAGTGCCGCGCCAGGCCCTGAGTTCGGCATCGTGCTCGAAGCGCTCGAGGGCCTGCTCGACAGCACCGAGCGCTTCAGCGTAGCGAGCCAGCTCGATCAGGATCCGCACGCGAAGGCGCAAGGAGGGCAGCACGAAGGCGACGCCGCCTGCCAGGACCTGCTCGACAGCGTGGAGCGCCTCCTCTCGCCGATCCAGTGCCACGAGCACATTCGCCTGATCGAACCAGACGGGACCGAGGCTCCGATCGAGGGAAAGAGCGCGGCTGTATGACTCGCTCGCCTCGCCGAGCCGCCCGCGCATCGCATGAAGCGTCCCTTCGAGCGCGTGAACGAGGGGAGCCTCCGGCGCCAGTTGCATCAAGCGCTGCAGCTCGCCAGCGGCCGCATCGAGCATTCCGGTCGTCAAAAGCGAACGTAGCTGTGCCAGCCGCTCGTCGAGATCGAATGGCGACAGTGCCGGCTGAGGGCTCGCCGACGCGATCGAATCTGCCATCGGCGGCGATCTCCTTGCACTTGGACACGATCTTCGGGCACGCAAACACGACCTTCAGACAGGCACACCCGAGAGCTGCATACCACAGACGAAACAACCGCCGGCCGAAAAAAAAGAGCCCCACACCATGAGGCTCCACAGTCTAATCGGAAGGTGCGAACGGTTCTTCAGCCGCCCTTCCTCGCACCCGAAGCCGATTGGCGCCAGGGGCCGCCGTGGCGAGCCCCTGGCGCCAAGTCGATCAGGGGTTGTTGAAGCGGCCGGCGAGCGACAGCGTGCCGAAGCTCACCGTCTCGCCAGCCACGGTCGAGGCGAAGGCACCGCTGGTGAAGGCGCTGGCCTCGGCGACGTCGGTCGTCTCGATCGAGACATCACCACCGGTGCCGATGCTCACGGACTCCGTGGCTCTGGTTCTGGCAGAGTCACCGGCGTCGAACGTGCCGGCGCCCAGACCAAACGTCCCCGTGCCGCCACCACCGGTGGTGCCGAGCGCGAGCAGCAGGCGGAAGCCGGCCGTCACGTCGTCCATCTGGCCGTCGGAGAGCTTGACCGGCTCGGCCGCAAGGGCACTGGTCGCCAGCAGGGTGCCAGCAGCCGCCATCAAAACAGTCTTCTTCATCGACATGAGACTTCTCCTTGTTGTCAGACCCATCGTTCGTTCCCGATCGCGTCGACCTCGCGGTTCGACGGACCGTTCGGGAACATCGTCACCGGAACGCTGCCTTCGGGGTTGCGGACAACGCCCGTCGGCAGTGGTCCGGAATTCCTTACTGCAGCCCGACCAGCACGCCGCCGCCCAACTGGACACCGGTGGCGCCAGGCCCGCCGGCCACGGCCGTGCCGGTCGAGCGCGCATCGGCGCGGATGCTCGAGCTCGGCACAAAGTTGACGACCGACTCCTGCGCCACCACCGTGGCGTTGCTGTTCTCGGTCAAGGAACCGGTCCGGCCGAACGAGAAGCCGCCGAAAGTGGTCGCGAGCGCGAAGCCGTTGCGGGCGAAGCCGGCCGTCACGTCGTCGAGGGCCGCGTCGGAGAGCTTCACCGGCTCGGCCGCGGCAGCAGCGCCGGCCACGCCGAACAGCGCGGCGGCAGTGATGATGGACAAGGTCTTCATGGCTGAAAATCTCCATTGGCAGGTGGCATCACCCGCATTGTTCCGAACCCCTCCACGACGCTGCCGGCCTGCCCCTTGCCGATCATCGCACCGGTCCATGGCCACGAGCCAGGAGAACGCACCGATACATGAAATATCAATACCTTGCTCGCCCCGGTGTCCGCAATGGACCATTGGTATGATCTACCAAAGGCTGAAGCCGCCCGCTCCTCGACCCGTGGAGGACACGAGCTGGCCTCAGAGGCCGAGGCTGACCGCCACCGGCACGCCGATGCTGAAGCCGTAGCCGTAGTACCGGCCGCCACCGGCCAAATTGTACTGGCGGACCCAGGTGCGGTCGCCCACGGCGGCCACCTCGGTCGCGGCGCCGCCGGTGGCCCCCTCGCCGACACCCACGCCAAAGCTGTAGATGTAGCCGGACGAGGTCTCGACGGTCGGCTGGCCTTGATTACCGGTCGCGCCGCCCGTCCCGGTGGCGTTGAAGCGGAAAGCGCCGACCGAGCTGGCGAACAGATTGCCAGTGGCAGCGGCCGCGCCGATGCCGCCCGTGCCGGTCTGGCCGGCGGTCACGTGGTCGAGCTGCGCATCCGTCAATTGCAGCGGGCCGTCCGCCGCCTTGGCGCCACCGGCGAGAACGAGCCCGCCGGCAACCACCGCCATCGACGCTCCGATCGCAAATCGCATGGTCCTTACTCCTGTTCACTCTTGTTGCGTTCCGCGCACCGTCCGACAGCCTCGGCGTCCGTCTCTGCACTCGGCAGCAAGAGGCCCGGTACGACTCCGCTCCCCGAATAGAAACCTCAATCTCGCCCAATTGGCAATTGTCCAAAAGACCATACAACCTTTTTGCCCGAGGCGACCGCCAATCCTTAACCATAAATCGCCGGCTCTTCAAAGAAAAAGCGCTGCTCGTCGCCACTAGCCTCTTGGTTGAATAGGCTTTCATCAAGATGTCCATGTAGAGTTTAGTTCATCGACTGTACCTTTACGGATCGGATCGAACAGCCGTACGGCGGTTGTTTCGCTCCCCGCCCGGCGCCTTGCCGGCGACCCGGCCTCGCTCAGCGATGTCCCGCCGCACCCGCTCTTAGTTCGCGGCTGTTGCAATCGAGTGACGATCGGTCGATGTTGCCGACGGCCGGAGCGGGCCCGGATTGACCGGCGTCACGGGTTCTCTACGCAGGAGTTCGGAGGTGGTTCTATGACGTTCGTCACAAAGCGCGGTTTGCTGTCCGGGATCGTCGGCGGACTGGGAGCCGCCGCGTTCGGCGCGCCGGCTCCCGCCACGGCGCAGATGGTTCGCAGCCTGACCGAGGCCCGCTGGCGCGGCGTCGTGCGTCAGGACTTCGACATCAGCTGCGGCGCGGCGGCGCTCTGCACGATCTTGAACTATCAGCACGGCGAACGGCTCACCGAGCGTGAGGTGGCGCTCGGGCTGATCGACCGCGACGAATACCTGGCCAACCCGAGCCTGATCCGTCTGCGCGAAGGCTTCTCGCTTCTCGATCTCAAGCGTTTCGTCGACCAGCGCGGCTACGAGGGTGTCGGCTACGGCCAGCTGACCTACGACTTCCTTTTGCGGCTGGCGCCGGTCATCGTGCCCATCGAGCCTTCCGGCTACCGTCATTTCGTGGTTTTCCGCGGCGAGTTCGGCGGCAGCGTGCTGATGGCTGATCCGGCCTACGGCAATCGTTCGATGAGCCGCGAGCGCTTCGAGCGGACTTGGATCGACTTTCCCGAACTGGGCCGTGTCGGCTTCGTCGTCGAGCGCCGCGACGGCCTGATTCCCCCCAACCGTTTGCTGCCGACCCCGGAGGAATTCCTGGTGCTCCGACGCTAGCACCGGTTTCCGTCAGCTTTATCGAAAGTGGTAGGCTCGATGCGCCATTTTGAACCGACCGACCGCCGCCGCGCCCGCCTGCCGGCGATGTTGGTCCCGACCATCCTGCTCCTGGCCGGCTCGGCCTTGCCGGCGGCGGCGCAAGAGCCGGTGACCGACGAGGCGTTGCGCGAGCAGCTGCAGACCCGCGATGCGGTGATCATCGAGCTGCAGCGGCGGCTCGAGCAATTGGAGCAGCGGCTGGAGCAGGAGGGTGTCATCGAGATCGAGCCGGCAGAGCCGATCGAGACGGTGGTCACACCGCGGCCGCAACAGGGCCTCGGCGTCGACGAACTCGCTGCCGAACGGGCCCTGGAGCGCACGCTGGTCGAGGCCGGAGCGCTGCTCCTGGAAGCAGGCCAGGCCGAGGTCATCCCATCGACGTCATTCGTCCATCGGGATCAGAGGGTGCCGATCGCGGCCGGCGGCGGTGTCTTCGAAACACGGGTCAGGCGGGACGAGTTCACCTTCGGCTTGCAGATGGCCGCGGGCTTGCCGCTCGATTCGCAGTTCGAAATCAGCATCCCCTATGACCTGGTTCGCCAGGACGTCAGCCTGCGCGGCGGCGGGTTACCCATCGACGCCGAGGATGATTGGGGCAATGCGATCGGCGACGTCTCGGTCGGCCTCGCCAAGACGGTATGGCGGGAGAACGGTGGCTGGGCCCCGGACGTCATCGTCCGCGGCATCTACGACAGCAACACCGGTGAGCGCTTCGATAACGGCGTGCCGCTCGGCGGCGGTTTTCACACCCTGCGCGGCCAAGTGGTCGCCTTGAAGCGGCAAGACCCGCTCGCCTTCACGGCGGGCATTACCTACAGCTATACTCTCGAGGATGACGACTTCCAGCCGGGCCAGGAGTTTTTTCTGTCGCTGGGCGCCAATCTCGCGCTGAGCCCGGAAACCTCGCTCAGCGTCTCGCTGAACCAGTCGTACACGGACAAGTTCGAGGTCGACGGCGATCGCATCAGCGGCAGCGACCAGACCGCGGCCACCTTCTCGTTCGGTGGCTCGGCGATTATCGCGCCGCGGACGCTGCTGCGCTTGACGACGAGCATCGGGCTCACCGACGATTCCCCGGATTACGGGGTGCGCGCCTCGGTCGGCTATCGCTTCAACCTGCCGTTTTTCTGAGTGCTGCCTGATGGCGCTCCGCCAGGAGCGCTGCCTCCGTGCGATTGCCGGCGCCGAGCCGGCGCATGATCTGGCGGACGTGCACCTTGACCGTGCTTTCGGTCATGCCGAGCTTGGCCGCGATGACCTTGTTGGCAAGCCCTTCCTGGAGCAGCAGCAGGACGTGGGTCTGGCGTGGCGAGAGCTCGTCGTAGTGCGGCACGGGCTCGGGTGCCGGTTCGTCGCTCGCGTCGCTGCGGTTCGGCAGGTTGGCGTGCGCCCATTCGTCGATCTGCTCGGGTGGTGCAAACTTGCCGCCTGCCTGGACGAGCGCCAGGGCGGCGCACAGCAGCTGCGGGTCGAGCATGGTCGGCACGAAACCGTGCGCGCCGGCGACGATGGCAAGCTGCGCCTGGTCACGCGCATCGACATCCGAGAGCACGACGACCGGCACCTTGTCGTAGCGTCGCAGCAGGCGCTCGAAATCGGCACCGATCCGCGGCTCGGCCAGGGACAGGCCGCCGACGCTGTAGACGATCATCGATGGCTCGCCGAGCGGGGTCGGCCGCTCGCGGAGCAGATCCTCGATGGCGAGCGGGACGATCCTCCCCTCGACCAGGCGCTGCGCGGCGAGGAAATTGCCGATGAACTCGCGCCGGCAGGGGCGCGAATCCACGACGGCGATCCAGGCGGCATCGAGCTGATGCTCGCGCGCCGGCAGAGGGCGGACGGTCGTGGCGGTGTCTCTGCCGTCGGCGCGCGGCCCCACCGCGTCGATGACCATCGGGTTCGAGACCATGATCGGCATATCCCCCACGTTGCCCTAATACCTGCGACGTACCGCTGGCAGCGACAGCACGTCCGATAAATCTTAAGAGGCATTAAGTACATCCCGGATTACGGCCACGGACGCAAGTGTTCTTCCCCTATTCGCGTCGTAGAATAGTACTTGCGAAGATGTTCAACCATGTGCCCTCATCCGAAAGCATAGCCCGAGGCCACGGCGACGGCCTCGTTTGTCAAGATGTCGTATGCGTATTCAGGGGCTGTCGCGATCTTTCGGCGACAGAAGCGGCGATCGATGTGACTGAATATATTCATTTTGCCGCATGAGTATGAAACTTGCGGTTGTAAACTCGGCAGCTCGCCCTGCCGGCGTAGGACGATCTCCGTCTGCCGACCAGACCGCGCTCTGCCAAATGCCCCTGGCCCGGAAACCGCCATCCGCACCGCCGATCGGCTCGACCGGTGGCGATGGTTGTTTACCATTTGATAAAGCTTCAGTTTTATGTATGCGTCGGCGCTCGTTGCGCGTGCCGCCGGAGGCTGCGGGGCCGGCTCTGGTGTCGCTCCGGTGGCCCTGGCCGACGTGTCCGTTCTCGCGTGTCAGCACTTGGGAGAAGGTCGGAGTGACAGCCAGTCCGCAGACGCCGGGGATCGTTGCCGGGCGACTGGCCGCCGAAGTGGTGGCCGAGAACTTCAAGGACATCGCCCCGCCCTTGACCGCGCACGAGGCGCTGGTCGCGGCCGATCGCTGCTATTTCTGCCACGACGCCCCCTGCATCACCGCCTGTCCCACGGCGATCGACATTCCCCTCTTCATCCGACAGATCGCCACCGGCACGCCCGAGGCGGCCGCCCGGACGATCTTCGCACAGAACATCATGGGGGGGATGTGCGCCCGGGTCTGTCCGACCGAGACGCTCTGCGAGGCGGCCTGCGTGCGCGAGGCGGCGGAGGGCAAGCCCGTGGAGATCGGCCGCCTGCAGCGCTATGCCACCGACATTCTGATGGCGGCGGGTGTGCATCCGTTCAGCCGGGCACCGGCGACCGGCAAGCGCGTGGCAGTGGTCGGTGCCGGGCCTGCCGGGCTCGCGGCGGCGCACCGCCTCGCCATGCTCGGCCACGAGGTTACCGTCTTCGAGGCGAAGCCCAAGGGCGGCGGGCTCAACGAGTACGGGATTGCCGCCTACAAGACCGTGGACGACTTCGCCCAGGCCGAGGTCGACTGGCTCCTGCGGATCGGCGGGATCGAGATCCGCTACGGCCAGCCACCCGGTGGCACGCTTACGGTCGAGGCCCTGCGCGCCGGGCACGACGCGGTGCTGCTCGGGGTCGGTCTCGGCGGCGTCAACCGGCCGGGCCTGCCGGGCGAGGCGCTTTCCGGCGTGCGGCCGGCCGTGGAGTTCATCGCCGAGTTGCGCCAGACGGCGGACCGGGCGAGCCTGCCCGTCGGGCGGCGGGTGGTGGTCATCGGCGGTGGGATGACCGCGATCGATGCCGCCGTGCAGTCCAAGCTTTTGGGAGCGGAGGAGGTCACGATCGTCTATCGTCGTGGCCAGGACCGGATGAGTGCGTCGCCCTATGAACAAGAGCATGCCCAGACAGCAGGTGTGCGGCTCGTCTGCGAGGCCGCACCGGTCAGGCTCGAGGGTGATGCTGGAGGGGCGGTCACGGCCGCCGGTTTCGCCTATACGCGGGCGACCGAGGGTGGGCTCGTCCTGACCGACGAGACCTTCACGCTGCCCGCCGACCAGGTCCTGCTGGCGATCGGCCAGACCCTCGCCGGTCTGCCCGAGGGCCTGGTGCTCGAGCACGGCAAGATCAAGGTCAATGGCGCCGGCCGGACGACGCTCGAGCGGGTCTGGGCGGCCGGCGACTGCACCCCCGGGGGCGAGGATCTGACGGTCACGGCGGTGGCCCAGGGCCGCGATGCCGCGATGGACATTCATCAGCAGCTGATGGCCGGCTGAGGCCAAACGCGGGGCAGGGAGACGGAGATGGCCGATCTGCGCAGCGAGTTCGTCGGGATCAAGTCGCCGAACCCGTTCTGGCTCGCCTCGGCCCCACCGACCGACAAGGAGTACAATGTCCGCCGGGCGTTCGCGCAGGGTTGGGGTGGCGTGGTCTGGAAGACGCTCGGGCTCGACCCGCACATCGTGAACGTCAACGGGCCGCGCTACGGTGCCGTCTGGGGAGCCGACCGGCGGCTCTTGGGGCTCAACAATATCGAGCTGATCACCGACCGGCCGCTCGAGGTCAACCTGCAGGAGATCAAGGCGGTCAAGCGGGATTTCCCCGACCGGGCGATGGTCGTCAGCCTGATGGTGCCGTGCGACGAGGACTCCTGGGCGTTCATCCTGCGGAAGGTGGAGGACACCGGGGCCGACGGGATCGAGCTCAATTTCGGCTGTCCGCACGGGATGAGCGAGCGCGGCATGGGCTCTGCGGTGGGCCAGGTGCCCGAGTACATCGAGATGGTGGCCCGCTGGTGCAAGGCGCACACCCGAATGCCGGTGATCGTCAAGCTCACCCCCAACATCACCGATATCCGCTATCCGGCACGTGCCGCGAAGCAGGGTGGGGCCGATGCGGTCTCGCTGATCAACACGGTGAGCTCGATCACCGCGGTCGATCTCGACACCTTCAGCCCCGAGCCCTCGATTGACGGCAAGGGCAGCCATGGCGGCTATTGCGGCCCGGCGGTCAAGCCCATAGCACTCAACATGGTGGCCGAGATCGCCCGCGATGCGGAGACCCGGGGCCTGCCGATCTCAGGCATCGGCGGGATCACCACCTGGCGGGACGCCGCCGAGTTCATGGCCCTGGGTGCCGGCAACGTCCAGGTCTGCACCGCCGCCATGACCTACGGCTTCAAGATCGTCAAGGAGATGATCTCCGGCCTCGAGCAGTGGATGGACGCCAAGGGCCATGCAGCGCCCGCCGCCTTTATTGGCCGGGCCGTGCCGAACGTCACCGACTGGCAGTATCTGAACCTCAATTATGTGACCAAGGCGCGGATCGACCAGGACCTCTGCATCAAGTGCGGGCGCTGCTATGCGGCCTGCGAGGACACCTCGCACCAGGCGATCGCGATCAAGCCCGGGCGGGTGTTCGAGGTGATCGACGCCGAGTGCGTCGCCTGCAATCTCTGCGTCAATGTCTGCCCGGTCGAGAGCTGCATCACGATGGAGCGGATGGCGGCCGGATCCGTCGATCCACGCACCGGCCGCGTGGTCGAGCCGGGCTACGGCAACTGGACGACGCATCCGAACAACCCGATGGCCAAGGCCGCGGAATAGCCGTCGGAACAAGCGTCAGTCGGGGCAAGAAGGCCCGGCGGCAGCGGCGGCAGGGCACCTCGACGGTCAGGCGGGCTCGGCCTCGCGCCGGCGCATCATCTCCTTGAATGCTGGCCGGGCCTGGCAGGCATCGTACCACTGCTTGACCTTGGGAGCGCCGGTGAAGAGGTCGGGGGCGAGACTGGCGTAGCGGAGCACCTCGGCGGTGTTGAGGTCGGCCACGGTGAAGCGGTCGCCGACCAGCCAGTCGCGCCCCGCCAGATGCGCATCGAGGACGGCGAACTTGGGAGCGAGTGCCATGGCTGCGGCCTCGGCCTTGGCCGGATCCCGCTCGGCTTCCGGCAGCATGGCGCGGTTCATCTGGATCGCCAGGCTGTGCGGCTCGGCCTCGGTTGCCGCCCAAAAGCCCCACATCATCATCTGCCCATCCTCGGCGAGGTCTTTGGGGCCGATCGGTGGACCCGCTTTCTTCGCGAGATAGAGGTTGATCGCAAGGGATTCGGTGAGGACCAGATCGCCGTCCTCGATCGCCGGGACGAGGCCGTGCGGGTTGATCGCGAGGAAGCTCGGCGACCTCGTGTTCAGCGGGGCGCCCGTGGCGAGCGGGTCGGCCAGGCGGCGGGCCTGGATCACGGGGACCTGCTCGAACGGCAACCCGGCCTCGAGGCAGAGCCAGACATTGCGGGAGGCGCGCGAGCGGGTGACGCCGTAGAGGGTGATGGTCATGAGTGGGCTCCGGGTGGCGGGACTGCCCGCAGCAACAATCACGGCTCGGTCAGCATGTCCAGAAATTGGCGCGGGGTGACGATGCGGATGGCGGCGTGGGCGCCGAGATCGAGGAGGTCCTTGTCGCCCGAGACGATCACGGGTGCAACCGCCGCCACCGCCGTGGCGATGACGTGATGGTCGTTCGGATCGCGGCAGCGGGAGACGAATGAAGGGTCGCCTGCGACGACTGACGCTACAGCGGCGATGCTGTCCGAGAAATCGTCGATCGCTTCGGACCGGAAGCCATAGGCCCGCATCAGCCGGGGCTTGCTCAGCGAGCGGCGCATCTCCTCGAGGATCACCACCGAAAGGATCATGCGGAAGCGGCCGGCTTCGGCGAGATCGAGGACGCGGCGGGGTGGCCCTCGGGTGAGGAAACCGCTGATCAGGACCGAGGTGTCAAGAACCGCGGCGCTCGGCGGCATAGTCGCTGCGGACCTCGTCAACGACGGCCTGGATCTCCGCCTCCTGCTGCGTTTGCGACTTCCTCGCCTGCGTCGCGGTCGGTCGGACAGTCGCCATGGCACCGCGGATGCGCTGCCACGCCGCCTCGCGCCGGACGACGCTCACCGGGCGGAGCATGACGCCGCCTTCGACGAGCTCGGCCTCGAGATAGTCGCCTTCGCCCACGTTGAGCGCCTCGCGGATCTCGGCGGGAAGGGTGAGCTGGGCACTCTTGCGGAGCTTGAGGACGGTCATGGCACTGCCTCGTCGTGGGTCTCATTTTCAGATAGTACGAAAATCGCAGAATGCGACATCAGAACAGGAGTGCCGGCAGGGTCGTGGCGATCGGGGGGAAGAGCCAGACCACGCCGATGGCCAGGATCTGCAGGCCGATGAAGGGGACGACGCCCTTGTAGATGTCGAGGGTGCGGATCTCGGGTGGTGCTGCGCCCCGGAGGTAGAAAAGCGAGAAGCCAAAGGGCGGGGTGAGGAAGCTGGTCTGCAGGTTGATGGCGATGAGCACCGCGAGCCAGATCGGATCGAATCCCATGAGCAGGAGCAGCGGGACCGTGAGCGGCAGGATGATGATGCTGATCTCGACGAAGTCGAGGAAAAAGCCGAGGGCGAAGATGGCGGCCATGACGAAGAAAAGTGCAGCCCCCGTGCCGCCGGGCAGCGCCTCGATCAGGCTCTCGATCCGGGCATCGCCGCCGAGGCCGCGCAGCACCAGGGAGAAGATCGAGGCGCCGATGATGGTGCCGAAGATCATCGCACTGATGGTCATGGTCTGGGTCAGCGCCGGCACCAGGATGCCCGCCTTCTGCGCCCGCGCGAGGCAGACGGCGAGACCGATCACAAGCAGCGCCACGAGGCCGAAGGCGATGATGATGGCGTATCGCTCGGCCGCGGTGGCGGCGGCGCGGCCGAGCCTGAGATCGACGAACGCGGTGAGGGCCAAAAGGGCCACGATGGCGGCGATGGCCAGCCAGACAGGCCAACCGCGCCAGCCGGGGGCGAGGCGGAGGCCGGCGAGGAGGAGCGCCCCGATGGCGCCGACGGACGCCGCCTCGGTCGGGGTCGCGATGCCGCCCAGGATCGAGCCCAGCACGGCAACGATGAGCACGATGGGTGGCAGAAGCGTGGCCAGCACCGTGGTCCAGGGCGGCTTTTCTTCAGTGGCCGGCATCGGCGGGGCGATGTCGGGCCGGCGCCAGGCGACGAACAGGATGTAGGCGATATAGAGGGCGACGAGCACGAGGCCCGGCAGGATGGCCGCGGCGAAGACCTGGCCCACGCTGATCGTCTGGATCGAGAAGAGGCCCTGGGCGTATTGCGCCTGCTGGTAGCTGGTCGACATGACATCCGAGAGGATGATCAGCATGGTGGAGGGGGGGATGATCTGGCCGAGCGTCCCCGCGGTCACCACCGAGCCCGCCGCCAGGCCCTTGGCGTAGCCGTTCCGCAGCATGGCCGGCAAGGCAATGAGGCCCATGGTGACGACGGTCGCCCCGACGATGCCGGTGGACGCCGCAAGCAGCGCCCCAACGACGACGACCGAGACGGCGAGTCCGCCGCGCAAGGTGCCGAAGAGCCGGCCCATCTGCTCGAGCAGGTCCTCGGCGATGCGCGAGCGCTCGAGGATGGTGCCCATGAGCACGAAGAGCGGGATCGCGATCAGCACCTGGTTGGTCATGATGCCGAAGATGCGCTGCGCCAGGGCACGGAGCAGCGAGAGGTCGAAGACGCCCATGGCCCAGCCGAGCCCGGCGAAGAGCACACCGAGGCCGGCGATCAGGAAGGTGACCGGAAAGCCGGTCAGGATGACGAGGCAGAGGCCCAGGAGCATCAAGAGGTCGAGGTTCTCGGCCATCAGGGCTGCCGGGCGATCACGCGGGCTCGGCCCGGCGCAGGCGGATGATCGAGCGGAGTGCCAGGCTCAGCCCCTGGATCAGGAGCAGAACCGCGAAGGCCGGGATCAGCGACTTCAGCAGGAAGGCTGCGGGAATGCCGCCGACCGAGAGCGGGCCCTCGCGGATCGCCCAGCTATTGGCGGTGAAGCGCCAGGTGAACCAGAGGATGACGAGGCAGGTCGGGACGAGGAAGAGAACGGTGCCGAGCAGGTTGACCCAGGCCTGCCCGCGCGGGCCGAGGCTGCCATAGATGATGTCGACCCGGACATGGCCGTCGACCAGAAGGGTGTAGCCGGCGCCCAGCATGAAGAGGGCGGCGTGCAGATAGAGGACGGTCTCGGTCCCCCAGATGTAGGAGGTGCCGAAGAGGTAGCGCAGCACGACCACGGCGAACTGCGCCAGCAGCAAGAGGAGGGCGAGCCAGCGGACGACGCGCCCGACCCAGGCATTGACCTGGTCGAGCGCGTCCGCGGTGGTCTCGAGCAAGCCCGTCAGCCGTAGCTGAAGTCGAGCAGACGGGCGTTCATCTGGCCGTTGTCGGCATAGGTCATGTACTCGACCATGAGTGCTCGGTACTCGAGGAAGCTCTCGGTGATGCGGCGCACCAGCTCGTCCTGGTCCTCGCGCAGCTCGGCGATCACCTCGCCCGCGGCATTGCCCATGGCGACGATGATCTCTTCGGGCAACTGGCGGACGACCACGCCCTGATTGGCGACGAGATCGCGCAGGCTTTGCGCGTGCTTGGTTGTGTATTCGGTCAGCACCGGGTTGTAGAGCGATTCGCAGGCCGTGCGCACCGCGAGCTTGAGGTCGTCCTCGAGGCCTTCCCAGACGCTCATGTTGATCGCACACTCCTCGGCCGAGGAGGGCTCGCCGACGCCCGGCCAGTAGTAGTTCTTGGCGACCTGGTAGAAGCCGAGGGCCGAATCCGACCAGGGGCCGATGAACTCGCCGGCGTCGATGGTCCCGGCCTGCAGCGCCTGGAACATGTCGCCGCCGCCCATCGCCTGGACCGCCATGCCGAGCTTGTTGCACATCTCGGATGCGAGGCCGGTGGTGCGAAAGCGCAGGCCCTGGAGGTCGTCGACCGAGGTGATCTCGTTCTTGAACCAGCCCGCCCATTGCGGCCCGCTATTGCCGCACAAGAAAGGCTTGAGGCCGAACCGGCCGTACATCTCGTCATAGAGCTCTTGCCCGCCGCCATGTGCCAGCCAGCCGACCTGCTCGTCGGCCCGAAGACCGAAGGGCTGCGAGCCGAAGACCAGAATACCCTTGGACTTCGAGCCCCAATAGGCGGGGACCGCGTGGTAGAGCTCGGCCGTGCCCTCGGCCACCGCGTCGAAGACCTGGTTGCCCGGGACGATCTCGCCCGTGGCGAAGAGTTCGACCTCGATCCGCCCACCGGAAAGCGCAGTGATCCGGTCGGCCAGCATTTGTGCCGCCACACCCGGCCCGGGCAGATTGCGCGGCCAGGCGGTGACCATCCGCCAGCGCATCAGGTCCTGGCTGATCGCCGGTGCCGGGAAGCCAGCAGCCGCCACGGCGGCCCCTGCCCCGGCCGCGGCACCGCCGGCGATGATCGTGCGCCGCTTCAGGCTCTTGCTCATGCGTCGTCCTCCATCTTGCCACCCTCGTTGCGGCCACATCGTGGCGCAACTCGCGACCGGAATAAAGCACCGCCGCGGCGAGCGAGGCCGGCCCGATCGCGGCTGCCGCGGGACGGGCCGCAAGGCCACGGCCATGCGCCGAGCCGCCGACGCTGCACGGTGTGCTGCGGGGGGCCTGCAGCAGGGGTGAGAAGCGGCGATTCCGGCACAGCTCCCAGCGATCTATGCATTGTGTCCTAGTTTGCCGCTCGAGTCAAGGAACTGCCGGGTTCGCTCGGCGCCGCGAGGTGTGGCAGGCTGCCGCCCGGCGGGCAGAGCTGCAGCGTGGTCTCAGGTTGATATTCCATTGCGCTGAAGCAGAACGCGTTTTGCCCTCGCCTGCGACAAACTGGCCCCCTGGGTTCGTTCGCAAAACGCGGGTTCGTTTGCTCGATTCTCGGGTTCCTTCGTCGCAAATCCCGGGTTCGCTCGTCGTCCGCCCGGGTCCAAAACGGGCCATTTGTAACGAGAAGTGCCGGATTCTGCGCCATAAGCAACGCTAATGGCGCATGAATCGACGTAGATTATGACAAATGAGTCGGTATACGACGCATCGCTCGGGTTCATGGCGCATGGATCGACTCATTTTGTCGGGGCATGGCGCATCAGGCGAACACCGATTTGGCGGTTTGTTTGTAGACCTACGATGATCTATAAGCGTTGTTTATGACGCTTTGGAACGGGTCATGACGCCGAAGCGGCGATTTTCGGTAAATCGAACGGCTTTTTCGCGAGAAGGGAGCGGATTTTGTTCCTTGCGGGTGATTTTTCTCGGACTTTGCCACGCCACGAGCTGGAAACGGGTCCAGCGGGAGGTTTTCGGCGGCGAGAAATTTACATGTTTTGAGTGTGTTAACGGAAAACTCGGGAATTTCACAGAAAATCGCGGATGGTGGAATCCAGGAGCCTCTCTAGGCCATTCTCCTGGCCTAGAGAGCCTCCTTTGCGCCCCGAGTTGTGGGCGGGGTGGGTGGCAGGCGGCAGGTCGGCATGGCGAACGGTGTCTTGCTGATCAGGCGGGGCGCCGACGCGGTCGTCGAGGCGGACGCGGGCGGTGTGTCGGAGCTGGAGGCGAAGGGCGCGAGAGGAAAAAAAGCAAGGGGACGATGATCGTCCCCTTGGACCC
>DAIRDJ010000040.1:0-28334 GCA_036796215.1 Geminicoccaceae bacterium | reverse complement strand
GCGGTCCACGATGCATTGCTTGGTGCGGATATAGGGTGCCAGGCGGGCCAGCCAACGCAGGATAGCGAGGCCACAGTTGGAGCGTTGCCGTCAAGCAACCGCCATGGCCGAGGCAGTACCCGAGGGCTCCTAGCGCCGCTTGAACACCACCTTGGCGGGCGAGCCGCTGGCGATCACCCGATCCGGCAGCCGGCCCGAGACCGTCGAGCCCGGGCTCACGATCGTGTGATCGCCGATCGACGCACCATCGAGCACCACGACATTGGCGCCGAGCCAGACATCCAGGCCGATCTTGATGCCCTTGGAGGTCTGGCCCTGCCACTGTATCGGCACGTCGAGCCGGTCGTAGCGATAATTGACGCCGACGATCGCCACATTCGGCCCGACCATGCTATCGTCGCCGATCTCGATCCCGCCCTGGTGCGCCGAGATGAAGACGCCGGTCGCGATCGTCACCCGCTCGCCGATCTGGAGCGGGCCATTGCTCGCCTTGATCTTGACGAACGAGCTCACCTGCGTGCCCCGGCCGATGGTCAAATTCGGGGTCAGCTCGACCTCGGCCTTGAAGCTGATCTTGCAGCCGTATTTGGCGAGGTAAACCAGGCTGACGACGGGTGCGGGCACCAGAAATCGCCGCAGGAGATCGCTCGTCTTCATGGGGTTCGCCGTCTGAAGCTTGGGGGATCGCGGGCAGCCCGCCCGGTCGTGCCCGGTGCCTGCATGCGGCAAGCGCGCCTGAGCTTCAAGCCCCGCGTCACTCGAGGAGGCTGCCGCACCGGCTGCGACACGCGCTGCGGATGGCTGTGTCGGTTGAACTTCAAGGCGAACAGAGCTATCTGACATTTATGCTTTGTGGCTCATCAGAAACACTCGGTGGCCATCCGCTGGCCCGTCGCCCGCGCCTGTCTGCCGAAGCTGGTCCTGCCGCCGTTGCCATGTGGCGCGCGACCGGCGCATGAGAACTCTCGCGGGCCGCATCGTCTCGAGCCTCGCGATACTCGGCCTCGTCCTCTATTTGGTCGATGTCGGTGCCACGCTGGCGGTACTGCAGGGGCTCGATGCCGTGCTCGTGGCACTCGGATTCGCCTGCCTGCTCGCCACCCGTCTGCTCGTCGGTGTCAAATGGTGGCTGCTGCTCGGTGGCCGGCGGGCCGCCCTGTCCTACCGGGCCGTCCAGCGCGCCGTCTTCCTCGCCGACTACCAGGGCCTGCTGTTGCCCAACACGCTCGCCATCGATGCGTTGCGCCTCGTGCTGCTGCGCCACCACCCGCGCGGCCTGACCTACGTGACCTCGAGCATCCTCGCCGATCGGATCCTCAACACGATGGTGGCAGCGGTTCTGGCGCTTCTCGGCATGACGGCCTTCTTCTGGCTGCCGCTCGGCGGCGACATCGCCCCAGCGGTGGTCCACACGGTCGTGCTCACTGCTGGCCTCATCCTGGTCGCCGGGGGCGCGGTGATGTCGCAGCGCCTGCTCCAGTTCGCGTCGATGAGCGCGCGCAGCAGTCTCGGGCACGGCCCGCTGCGGCGGCCGATCGAGCGCCTGCTCGCCAGGGCCGGCGACCTGCATCGCTCGACCACGACCATGCTCGCCGACCCCGCCACTGTTGCTCTGGCGGCGCTCATCTCGGTCATGGTGGTCGTGTTGCGTACCGGGCTCATCTACTGGCTCTTTGCCGCCGTCGGCAGTTGGCCAGGTCTCTTGCCGCTGCTCGCCATCTATCCGATCATCATGCTGATCGTGCTCCTGCCGATCTCCATCCTCGGCATCGGCGTGCAGGACGGCGCCTTCATCTTCTTCTTCGGTGGCCTCGGGATCGCTGCCAGTGTGGCGCTCGCCGTGTCGCTCGTGGTCTATGCCGCGATCCTGGCGGTCAGCCTCGCCGCCGGCCTGATCGCCACCCTGGTCGGCCCGGCGCTGCCGACGGCAGCAGACAATGCCACCAGCGGCAGTCGCGCTCGGCGGCACTGAACGGTCGATCCGGGCTCGGTGCCCTCGCGGGTTGAAGCGGCCGCGGCCTTCCCCCATAGAGATGCGGCAGTTTTGGCGGGCGAAGTCGTTCTTTGGGGTCGGACCATCATGGCATCAACGGCGCTGCGGCTCGCGGCTGTTCGTTTCGACCGGAGTGCCGGGAGCAACGCCTGATGCCGCAGGTCGACGGCGCCGGCTCGCCTTTGGCCGACGGCCGGCACTCGTTTTTGCGGATCCTGTCGGGCGCCGGATTGCTGACGTTCTCCAGGGTCGGCGGTGATCTCGCGAGTGCGCTGCTCTTCGTCGCGGTGAGCCGGGCGTTCGGTATCGAAGGCATCGGCCTTTACGCCTATGCCTTCGCCGTCGCCCAGATCGCCCAGCTGCTCGTGAATTACGGGCTCGACGATTACGGCCTGCGCGAATATGCCAGCGCCGTGCCGGCCGAGCGACCGCGCGTCCTCGCCAATGCGCTGGCGCTGCAATGCCTCTTCCTCGCCATCGTCGCCGCCGGGCTTTGGCTCTATCTGCTCGCCACCGGTGCGGAGCTGATGGCGGCGACGCTGGTCTGGATGCTGACCGCCTACCAGATCCTCACCAGCTTCTCGATCATGCTGTTCATCCCGGCGATCAGTGCGCAGCGCATGGCGGGTCCGGCACTGGTCGAAGGGATCGGTCGGGTCGGCGGCGCGCTGCTCGCCGCCGCGCTGGTGGTCTGGGCCGGCACCAGCCTCGTTGCCTCGCTCGCGGTGCTGCCGGCAGCGGCCGTCGTTTTGGTGATCGCCGCGGTCGGCATCGCCCGCCGCTTCAACGGGCCGATCGGCCTCGGGCTCGAGCGCCGGGTCGCCGCCCCCATGCTCGGCTCGGCGTTCAGCTTCGCGATCTCGAGCCTGATCTTCGGGCTGTTCGCCAAGTTCGGCCTGATCCTGCTGACGTTCTTCGAGGGCGAGGCGGCGGCCGGCATCTTCGCCGTCGGCCTGAAGCTGGTCGATCTCGGCATGGCGCCCCTGTTCCTGCTCGGTGTCGCCGTCTTCCCGCGGCTCGCCAGCAGCTACGCCAGCGACGCGCGCGATTTTGCCGAGATCGCCGAGCAGTATCTGCGTCTCAGCATCGTGCTCGGCAGTCTCGTCTTGTGGGGCATGGTGTTCGTCGTACCGCATCTGCTGCCAATCCTGCTCGGCCCCGACTTCGTCGCCGCCCAGCCGGCGGTGCAGCTGATGGGTGTCCTGGCCCTCTTGAACGCTCTCGATTTCGCCGCGGCCCGGCTGCTCTGGTCCCTCAGGCTGCAGAACCTGCGCCTGCGGATTCTGATCATCGGCCTTGCCGTGAACATCGTCCTCAACCTGGTGCTGATCCCCTGGCTCGCCGTCGGCGGTGCGATCATCGCGGCGATCCTCAGCTTCGTCCTGACGGTCGGCCTCGCGATCACGCCCATCGTCGAGAACATGCCGTCCGAGCATTGGCGGCGGGTCGGTCGGGCCTGCATCCTGCCCGCCGTCGCCGGTCTTGCGACCGCTGCCGGCGTGACCCTTTTCGCACCCTCCCCCTGGCTCGCCGCCGCGGTCACCCTCGGCGCCTTCGTGGTGGCCGCGATGCTCAGCGGCCTCGCCGCCATCGGCAACCTGAAGCCCGCCCGCTGAAGCTCGCCCGTTGATCGATCGCTGAGTGCCCCGGCCGAGCCGGGCGACCCTTCAGGAAGCTGCCCGGTGCCGGGCGAGAACGGTCTGGTAGAGCTCGACCAGTCGCTCGACATGGCGCTCGCTCGACAGGGCCGCGGCCGCCTGTGGGCCCGCCGCGCCGAATGCTGCCCTGAGTGCCGGATCATCGGCGAGACGCAGCAGTGCTGCCGCGAGCGCCGCCTCGTCGCCCAGCGGCACCAACAGGCCGGTGCGGCCGTCCTCGACGACGTCCGTGAGCCCGCCGCTGGCATAGGCGACCACCGGGCGCGCCGAGGCGAGCGCCTCGAGCGCCGTGTAGCCGAAGGCCTCGGTGCCGAGGGATGGCACCACGACGATGTCGGCGGCGGCGAGCACCGCCGGGATGTCCTTGCGGTAGCCGGTGAACTGGACCGCATCGGCGATCCGCAAGTGCCGGCTCAACGCCTCGAGCGCGGCGCGGGTGTCGCCGTCGCCGACCACCAGGAGCCGGGCTCCGGGATGCCGGGCGTGCAGCGGCTGGAAGGCGCGCAACAGATGGTCCTGGCCCTTTTGCGGGTCGAGCCGGCCGACCACCACGAACACCAGGGCAGCAGCGTCGAGGCCGAGCTCGTGGCGGACCCTGGACCCGGCCTCGGCGGACCGACCCCAGCCCTCGAGCCGGATGCCGTTGGGCAGGATGGCGATGCGCCCCGCCGGCAGGCCGTATTCTTCCTCGGCGATGTAACGGAGGGCTTGCGACGGCGCCACGGCACAGTCGAGCCAGGCGGCCATGCCCCGCTGCAGAGGCTTGAGCGCACGCGGCAGCCGATGTGCGTCGTGCAGGTGCATCACCGCCGGCAGCCCGGTCAACCGCGCGGCGAGCGCACCGGCGAGTCCGGCTTTCTGGCCGTTGAGGTGCAGGAGATCGAAGCGGCCGGCCCGCACCTTGCCGATAATGTCGAAAACGGTGAACGGATCCCAGCGCTGCCGTCCGAAGAACGTCGTGGGAACACCGGCCGCCGCGAACTGCTCGGCCGCGACGTGCCGCGGCCCGAGCACACAGAGCTCGGCATAGACGCGGTCCGGCGGGAAGCTCGGCAGCGTCGCCAGGAAATAGGTGGTGGCGCCGTGAATGACGTTACCCGCGTAGCCCACATGGTCGGCAACGAAGAGCACGCGTGTCGGCGACCGCGCCACGGAAGCGGCAATGCCCCAGGCCTGCTCACCCGTACTGTTGTCGACACGTATGGCCCCGGCCAAGCTACCGTCCGACGCCCCCCGCAACGCGCTGCCGTCAGCCACCAAAGCCGCACCTTTCTGCCGACTCTGCCGGCCGGCAAGGAGAACCCGCTCGGCCGCTTTGGGCTCCGGTGGAACTCCTTACTCGTGACGCTCACCGATCATGAGTGGCGGAGACGATGGCCGTGAATGCCCTGATCAACTGTGAGTTTTGCTTAACGTCGTCGGCACACCCCATAACAGCTTGCCCGATAGGGTATTCGTAGCCGATTGTCAATATCATGCAGCCGACCTAAAGGTTCGCGCGTGGCGATCAGTGGTGCGCTGGGCACTGGTGCCGTCGGCGGCGAAACAGGCCCTCCGAAGGCAACGCGAGCCCGGACTGTGCCGATTATTCTCGGAAGGCTCGTCGCATGGGACCGAGTGGATGGCTGCGGCGCGGTGGCCGCCTACTGGCGGAGCTCGGCTTGGAGCTACACTCGCTGCGCGCCAACTACCCGGCCTTCGTGACCCGGGACACCGATGGGCTACCGGCTGGCGAAGTGCCGGTCTTCACCTTCCACAGCATCGAGCCCGAGCCGTTCGAGGCGCAGCTGCGCCATCTGCAGCGCAACGGCTACCGTACGATCGATGGGCCGAGCTTGTGTCGGCATTTGCGCGGCGAGGCGCCGGCCCCCGAAGGCAGCGTCATGCTGACCATCGACGACGGCCGCAAGAGTGTCTGGACCTACGGCTTTCCGCTGCTCCGCCGCTACGGCTTTACGGCGACGGCCTTCATCATCCCGGGCTACGTGCCGGCGGGTGACGAGCTCAGCCCCAACCTCGACGACGTCCGGGCCGGTCGGCTGCCGGCAAGCGGCCTCTCGCTGCGCGATCCGGAGCTCATGAACTGGCAGGAACTGCGCACGATGCAGGAAGCAGGCGTCATCGACTGCCAGTCGCATACCTACTACCACCATCGGGTGCCGACGCAGCCGACGCTCACCGGCTTCGTCGCGCCGACCACGCGCGACGCCTATTTCGACGTGTCCGTGCCGGTCGGTGAAGAATGGCGGCTGCTCGCCGGTGGGGTTCCGGGCGGCTTCGGCATGCCGCTTTTCGCGGCAGCACCGCTGATGCTGGCCCAACCGCGCTACCACCCGGCCCCCGGCGTCGTCGACGCCTGCGTGGCGCTGGTGCGCGAGGCGGGCGGCGAGCGTTTCTTTGCGGCACCCGAGGCACTCGACCGGCTGCACGCGACGTACACGGACGCGGTTCGCCGGCACGGCCCCGGCCGGCTGGAGGCGCCGGCCGAGGTGCTGGCGGCGATGCAGGACGATCTCGCCCGCTCGCGCGCCGTGATCGAGGCCGAACTCGGCGGCAAACCCTGCACCCAGCTCTGCTTTCCTTACACCGAAGGCTCCGAGGCGGCGCTCGAGCTGGCGGCGGCAGTCGGCTACGAGGCGGCCTATTGGGGCATCCTGCCCGGCCGGACCGGCAACCGCCCGGGGGACGATTGCCTGCGGATCGTCCGGCTCAAGCACGACTACATCCACCGTCTGCCGGGCGCGGGCCGCCGCTCGCTCGCCAGCATCATGCTCGACAAAGTGGCGCGCCGCGTGGCGGGCCGGCCGATCTACTGACGGTCGTCACCGGTCGTTGCAAGCGAGACGGCTCGGCCGTCCGGCCAGAGCGGGTCGGCGCGCTCCGTGGCCGCGCGGGTGCTGCCGCACCACCACCCGCGTGGCATGACACACATGGCCTCGACCGCCAGCGTAAGCCGAAACGCCGCGCGTCGACCGTCGCGAAGCGCTCGACCCGGTCGCCGAGCGCCCCCATTCGCCCCGTGACAATCAGCTCAGACGTTGTACAAGCCGGCTGATCTCATCGATTCATGGTTGTGACTGCAAGGCCGGAGGTCGAACGCGTCATGGACAGTGCCACTCATCTACGCGAAGATCTAAAGAACTATTACAACCATAGCGAGCGCTACATCGCCGAGATGCAGTCGCATGACGATGCCTATTTCGGCAGTCACCTCGATTGGATCGCGACCACCTTGCTGCGGCTGGTCGGGCCCGAGGGCCGCTTGCTGGAGCTCGGCTGTGGTGGTGGCAGCTCGGCCAAGGCCTTCGCCGACCGCCTTTCCGGCTATCACTGCACCGGGCTCGACATCTCGCGGCTGGCAATCGAGCTTGCCGCCAGCCGCTTTCAGGCGCCCAATCTCGCTTACCGGAGCGGCGACTGCCTCGAACTGCCCTGGCCCGCTGCCAGTCTCGACGCCGTGATCAGCCGCGACATGATCGAGCACATTCCCGATGTCGGCCGGGCACTCGAGGAGATGGATCGCGTGCTGAAGCCGGGCGGTGTGATCGTCATTCGCTCGCCGCACCATCGCAGCCCGCTCTTCGCGCTCCTCGATCTGCTCCGCCTGCGCGCCAACGATCCGTTCACCACGAGCGGACTCGGCAACGTCCCGCGGCTGGTCGAGCTCAGCAGCGACTTCGTGCGCAAGCTCTTCGCCCGCGAGCCGCGCTTTCACTATCGTCAACCGGACCTGAGCGACACGGTGGTGGTCGGCCTCGATGCCGATGCGGTCTACGAGGTCTCGAGCCTGGACCTGACCACCTTTTTCCGCAACCGCGGCTACACTGTGCACAATGTCGGCTCCACCTACGGTAGCGGCGCGCTCTCGCGGCTGGTGCCCCGCCTCCTGCCCTACTTCGCCTCGATCGGCCTCGTCGTGCAAAAGCCGACCGCTGGCGGCTGAGCGCCGCCCGCCAGTATGTCTTTCGGCTCGCGGTCGATCGACACGCGGCGATGTGGCCTTGAAGGGCGTTTGCTGGACCGCCACAGTTCCGTTCGGCAGTCCCGGTTGCTCGAGCTATCCGCTTTCCGGAGCTTGACGGCGAAGCGTTGATGCGGCACCGGCGCATCACTGCAGTTTTTCGGCACCACCGTCTTTTCCCAAATGTGCGTGCCGCGGGTCGATCGATGACACCATCACCGAACGCCGAGGCGGCCCTGGCCGCCCGAGCGAGTTTCCTGCGCATCGTCTCGGGCGCCGGGCTCTTGACCTCGGCCCGGGTGATCGGCGACCTCGCCAGCGCGGTCCTCTTCATCGTCGTCTCCCGCGCCTTCGGCGTCGACGGCATCGGCCTTTACGCCTACGCCTTCGCGGTCGCCCAGATCGCGCATCTCGTGGTCAATTTCGGCCTCGTCGATTACGGCCTTCGCGAATATGCGAGTGCGCCGGCGGCCGAGCGCGGCCGTCTGCTCGCCAATGCCTTGGGCATCCAGACGGCCCTGCTCGCGGTCGTCGCCGCAGGGCTCTGGCTCTATCTGCTGGTGACCGGGGCCGATCCCGCTGCCGCCACCATCGTCTGGCTGCTCACCGCCTATCTCGTGCTCTTCAATTTCGCGCTGATGCTGTTCATCCCACCGATCACCGCCCAGCAGATGCTCGGGCCGGCGCTGGCCGAGCTGGTCTTTCGGGTCGGCGGCACGCTGGTGGCGGTGGCGTTGGTGGCCGGGCTCGGCGCCGGCATGGCGGTCTCGCTCGCCGCCCTGCCGATCTCGGCCGTGCTGATGCTGGTGGCCGCGGTCATCATCGCCAGGCGCTTCGAGCCGGTGATCGGACTTGGCCTCGACAAGCTCGTGGCACCCGCGATGCTCCGGGCGACCACCACCTTCGCCGGCTCCAGCCTCATCGACGGGCTGCTCGCCAAGGTCGGGCTGATCCTCCTCACCTTCCTGCAGGGCACCGCTGCTGCCGGGATTCTCGCGACCGGGCTCAAGCTGCTCGATCTCGGCATGGCGCCCCTGCTGTTTCTCGGCATCGCCGTCTTCCCGCGGCTTGCCAGCAGCTTCGGCAAGGACGATGCTGACCTCGCGCACATCGCCGAGCAGTTCATCCGGCTCAGTCTCCTGCTCGGTGCTTTGGTGCTCTGGGGCATGGTCTTCGTCGTGCCGCCGGTGTTGCCGCTCCTGCTCGGCGCCGAGTTCACGGCGGCCGCCCCCGCGGTGCAGCTGATGGGGGTGGTGGCCATGCTCACAGCACTCGACCTCGCCGCCGCCCGTCTGCTCTGGTCGTTGCGCCTGCAAGGCCGGCGGCTGCGCATCCAGACGATCGGCGTCGTCGCCAATATCACCCTGAACCTGGCGTTGATTCCGTTGCTCGGGGTGATCGGCGCCATCACCGCGGCCATCTTGACCCTGAGCTTGATGCTGGGGCTCGCGATCGGGCCCATTCGCGAGCGGCTGCCGGCGAGCTGGTGGCCGAAGCTGGGCCGGGCCTGTCTCTGGCCGGTGGCGGTCGGCATCGCCGCCGGTGGGCTGGTCGTCGGCCTTGACCTCGCAGCATGGCTCGGCGCGGCGCTGACGCTCGCGGTCTTTGCCGGTGCCGGTCTCTGGAGTGGGCTGATCGGTCGTGATCAGCTCGCGAGCTTCCTCCGGTGAGCGCCGCCGCTGCTGCAAGCGGGGATCCCTTGGCGAGGCTCGCCGGACCCGTCATGGTTATCGCACCACATTCAGACGACGAGACCCTGGGCTGCGGCGGCACCATCGCCCTCCTCGCCCCGACGCGGCCGATCCATGTCGTTTACGCCGCCGACGGTCGGCTGTCGCCGAGCGGTGCCGACGGCCAGCCGGCGCCCGCCGCCGCTGCCCTGCCGGCGGTTCGCCGGGCCGAGGCCGAGGCCGCCATGGCGAGGCTCGGCGTCGGCGCCAACCGTTTGCACTTCCTCGATTTGCCGGACGGGCAGCTGCGCGCTCAGCTCGGGACGCTGACGGCGCGCCTCACCGAGCTGATCCGGGCGATCCGACCGCAGACTGTCCTCACCCCCCTTCGTTACGACCAGCACCCGGACCACCTCGCGGTGTACCGGGCAACCGTGGCGGCCGTCGCTGCCGCAGGGGAAGCGCCGGGTGCCATCATGCTTCTGGAGTATTTCGTTTATTTTCGCTATCCGCTGCTGGCCGAGAGTGATATCCGCCTCGCCGTGGCAGCCGAGCACCTGGTCGCGGTCGATATCGAGCCGGTACGGCTCGACAAGCGGGCAGCACTCGACGCCTATGGCAGCCAGGTGACGCGCTACTTTCCGTGGCAGACGCGAGCGGTGCTGGCCGAGGCCGTCCTCGACGAGCATGTGACTGGTCCCGAGTGGTTCGTCCATGCCGCCGCCAATCTGCCGCCGACCGAGCTTTTTCGACGCGATTCGCTGCGCCTGCGGCTCAACCTGTTCCTCGGCCCGACGCTGGTGCGTTGGAAAAAGCGCCTGTTGGGGTGACGGCGCCCGACAAATGTCCCCCACCGGACGGTCGATGGACCAGGAGACAAGCCAATGCCCTATCTTGGTGCCACCAGCGACCTCGGGCCCGTCCGTGCGCCTGTTCGGGTGCTGCATGTTTGCGACAAGTTCGGCATCAACGGTGCTACCGTGCACGGCATCACCCGTCTCTTGAGCTGGTGGTTCCCGCGCTGGGATCGCACCGCTTTCGACTGCCAGCTGATCGGGCTGCGCGGCCATGACGCGTCGTCGCAGTTCCTGATCGATCGAGGCGTCGCGGTCGCCTGCCTCGGCAACGGCCGGTTCGACCCCTCGACGCTGACCGCGTTGATCCGCCGGATCCGTGCCGACCGCGTCGAGCTCTTACACCTGCACGGCTATGGTGCGAGCGATTTCGGCCGCTTGGCCGGGCTCATGACCGGCGTTCCCTCGATCGTGCACGAGCATTTCGTCGATCCGGCGATGCCCGGCTACCAGCGGATCGCCGACCGGCTGCTCGCCCCCGCCACCCGGCTCGGCGTCGGCGTCTCGGACTCGGTGGTCGATTTCATGGCGACCGAGCGGCACCTGCCCCGCGAGCGACTGTGGATGGTGCCGAACGGAGCGCCGATCAGCGATTTCCGCCCCGTGGATCAGGCTACGGCCGAAGCGGCCCGGCAGCGCTGGTCGTTGCCCGACGACCGGCCGATCATCGGCGCCATCGGCCGGCTCGGCGAGCAGAAGGGCCTGACCTATCTGATCGCCGCACTGCCGCTGCTCGGGGCCCGCGGATTGCGGCCGCAACTGGTGCTGATCGGCGACGGTGACGAGCAACCGACGCTGGCGGCCCAGGCGGCCGAGCTCGGGGTCGCGGACCAGGTCACCTTCACGGGTTTCGCCGGTGACACCCGGGCTTTGCAGACCTTGCTCGAGATCCAGGTCTTCCCGTCTTTATGGGAAGGCACGCCCTTGACGCTGTTCGAGGCGATGGCGATGGGCCGGGCGATCGTCTCGACCGGTGTCGACGGGCTGGGCGAGGTGCTCCGCCCCGACGTCACGGCACTCATGGTGCCGACCCGGGATCCTGCGGCATTGGCCGACGCCATCGGCCAGATGCTCACCGAGCCAGAGCTTCGGGCCCGGCTCGCGGCGGCGGCCGAGGCCGCCAGTGCCAAATACGATATCCAGCGCGGCGTCGACGCCTTGCAGGCGATCTACGCCGAGGTGCTCGGCCGCCGGCCCGCCCAGGCGACCAAGACCTCGAGCGAGGCCAGCGAGCCGGCGGCGGCGACCGTTCCTTGAGCCGCTTGCGGATCTGGCTGGTCACCGAGACCTATCACCCGGTCATCGGCGGCGGCGAGACGCAGGCGCGCGCCTTGGCCCGGGGGCTCGGTGCGCATGGCATCGCCATGCAGGTGGTGACCCGCCGCTCGGACGCGGGCTTCGCCGGGCAGGAGACGATCGACGGCGTGCCGGTCAGGCGCCTCGGCCCCGCTGGTCCCGGGCATTTGAAGAAGTGGGCCATGTTGCCGGGCCTCTTTCTCGCCCTTCTGGCCCGGCAGCGGCAATGGGACATCGTCTTCGTCTGCGGCTACCGGGTGCTCGGCATCGGCGCGGTCGCCGCCGCCCGGCTGCTCGGCAAGCGCGTGGTGCTCAAGGCCGACAATGACGGCGAGATGTCCGGGGCCTATTTCCGGGGCGGGGCCGAAAAGCTCGGGATCGGCGGGGCCGCCCGCCTGCTGCGCGCTTTGGTTGCCACGCGCAATCTGCTGCTGCGGCGCGCCGACCACTTCGTCAGCCTGTCGAGCGGCATGACCGACGAGCTGGTGGCCCACGGCGTGCCACCCGCCAAGATCACCGTCATTCCCAACAGCGTCGACACCGGTCGCTTTCGCCCCGTGCCGGCGGCGGAGAAGGTGCTGCTGCGTGCCGCGCTCGGCCTGCCGGCAACCGGCCCCATCGTCGTCTTCGCCGGCCGGCTGCTCGAATCGAAGGGCGTGCTCGATCTCGTCCACGCCTGGGCCGCCCTGGCCGCCGATCACCCCGATGCGCGACTGCTGATCGTCGGCTCCGGTCGGGGCATGATGCACGATTGCGAGGCCGAGATGCACGCCAGTATCGCGCGCCTCGGCATTGCGGCGGAGGTGGTGACCACCGGCTTCGTCGACACTGTCGAGGACTACCTCGCGGCCGCCGATATCTTCGCCCTGCCGACCATGGACGAGGCATTCGGCATTGCCCTGGTCGAGGCCATGGCCTGTGGCCTCGCCGCCGTGGCGAGCCGGGTCGGTGGCATCAAGGATATCATCGAGCCCGAGGGCAACGGTCTCTTGATCGAGCCCGGCGACCGCGCCCACCTCGAGGCCGCCCTGCGCCGGCTGCTCACCGATGCCGCGTTGCGCCAGCTTCTGGCCACGGCGGCACTTGCCACGGTCGCGGCCCGCTATCGGAGCGATGCGGTGCTCGAACGCTACGCTCGCTTGTTTTTTGCGCTGAAGGCCAGCCATACCTGAGGGCGCGCCAGCACTGTCCGCCAGTCGACCGACCATCACAAACCTTGACCGTCGCGGTCCAATGGCCAAATGTCACTGTAACTGTGTCAACAGGAGCACCGGGACGATCAAGATGGTTCAGCAGACCTCGGAATAGATCACGTAGCTTGCGAAACGCCGGCAATGACCGCTGAAGTTGATTTGGCTCCGATCTTTCTTTCTGTTGCCTATCGATCGCTGCGTTCTTAGTCGAGGGCGTTTCGGTCGGCAGGCCGACAGTCGTGCAGCTTGGGCGAGCCGGGTGGGTGAAGCAACGAGGTGATTCTGACGGCTGGTCTTGGCCTGGGTCGCGAGCCGCTGCTGCTTAGGAACCGAGAGGGTGTAGGCCTTGTTGTTCGGCCGACCCGGTGATACCTGACGCGAGGGTGGTCGTCAGTCCGATGAACGAATTGCGATGAAAATGACAAGCGCGCGATCGACCAATACGTGGTTGAGCGGGATCTTCATGATCGACGCGCATGTGCATTGCCATGCGGGCGTATCGCCTGCGCGTTTTCTCGATCACGCCGTCTCGAATATCGCCGCGGCGGCCGCCGCACGCGGCATTCGGCCGGCCGCCGCGTGGCTGCTGTTCACCGAGATGGCCGCGGACGACGCGTTTGCCGATTTCGCGGCAGCAGCGAGGGCGGGCTCGCCGCTCGACGGTTGGCGACTGAGATGCACCGGCGAGGCCGTGTCGTTGATCGCCGAGGGGCCGGCCGCCTTTCCGCTCGTCCTGGTCGCCGGGCGCCAGATCGTCACCAGCGAAGGGCTGGAGGTTCTGGCGGTGGGCTGTCGTGGCCCGTTCGCCGAAGGGCAGGACCTCGCGACCACCGTGGCCGCGGTCCAGGCATCTGACGGCCTTGCCGTGCTGCCCTGGGGTTTCGGCAAATGGTGGGGCAGGCGCGGCGCGGTGCTTTCCGATGTCCTTGAGCGGGCAACGCCCGGCAGGCTTTTTCTCGGCGACAATGGCGGCAGGCTGGCCATGGCCTCGCCGCCAGCTGCCTTTGCCGCTGCCGCGGCCCGGACCATTTGGGTGCTTCCCGGCTCCGATCCTTTGCCGATCAGTGCCGAGGCCGAAACAGCTGCTGGCCGCTATGGCTTCGTCCTCGAGGCCGTGGTGAATGCCGACCGGCCGGCCGCCGGCCTCAAGCAGCGCCTTCTGGCACTGCGCGAGCAGCCGGCCAGCTTCGGCAATCGCCAGTCGCTCCTCCCGTTCGTCGGTCGCCAGCTGGCGATGCAGTGGCGCAAGCGGAGGCCGGCGCAATGACCGACCGGATCCTCGTGGTCGCCCCGCAACCGTTCTTCACGCCGCGCGGCACCCCGTTCAGCGTCTATTACCGCACGCTGGTGATGGCCGAAGCCGGCCTGCCGATCGATCTCTTGACCTACGGGCAAGGCCAGGACGTCGACATCCCCGGGGTCACGATCGTTCGGATCCCGGATTTTCCCTGGTTCGGCCCGGTGAAGATCGGCCCCTCGCTGCTCAAGCTTTTTCTCGACGCCATCCTCGTGGTCTGGACCGTCGGTTGTCTGATCCGGCATCGCTATGCGATCGTCCATGCTCACGAGGAAGCCGTCTTCTTCCTGCGGTTCCTGCAGCCGATCTTCCGGTATCGCTTGATCTACGACATGCACTCGAGCCTGCCGGAGCAGCTGAAGAACTACCAGTTCACGACCTCGCGCCTGCTGATCGGCCTGTTCGAGCGGCTGGAGGCGAGCTGCCTGAGAGCGGCCGACGCGGTGATCACGATCTGCCCGGAGCTCGCCCGTCATGCCAAGCCGTTGATGCCCGACCCGTCGCGGCATTTCCTGATCGAGAACAGCATTTTCGAGCCGGTCAAGCTCGCCGACCCCGAGGCGCGCTCGGCTGCCGCTGGCGGCCCGGTGGTCAAGGCGCCAGCCTTGCCGGCCAACCGGCGGATCGTGCTCTATGCCGGCACGTTCGAGGTCTATCAGGGCCTCGACACCCTGCTCGAGGCCTTCGCCACGGTGCATGATGCCTGTCCGGACGCGCTTTTGGTGCTGGTCGGCGGCACGCCGGCGCAGGTCGAGCGGCTCGAGCAGGCGGCACGCCGGCTGGGCATCGGCGAGGAGGTAATGGTGATCGAGCGGATGCCGCAGGCGATGGCCGCGCGCTACACCAAGGGTGCGGATGTCCTCGTCTCGCCCCGCCGCCGCGGCACCAATACGCCGTTGAAGATCTACGAGCAGCTGGCGAGCGGGGTGCCCCTGGTCGCCACCAATATCCTTTCGCATACCCAGGTGCTGGATGACCGGGCGGCCTTCCTGGTCGAGCCGACGCCCCAGTCGTTGGCCGCGGGCCTGATCAAGGCGCTCACCGACGAGACGGCGCGCGCCGAGGTCGTCGCCAACGCCAAGCGGCTCTATGCGGAGGCCTACTCGCGGCCGGTCTACGAGGCCAAGCTGCGCGCCGTCCTCGACCGGGTCGGTGCCGCCGAACCAGAGCGCGACCGCCCGCTCGCCAGCCACGGAAAGACCTGAGCCGATGTCGGCCGTCGTGCGGCGGGTGCCGCTCGCTGACACCGCAGCAGCCCCCCTCGATCCGGCCATGACGGCGGTGCGCGACTACTGGAACGAGCATGTCACCGACTGGCCGATCACCAGCCGTGACCCCGGCAGCCCGGCCTTCTTTGCCGAGACCGAGGCCTACCGCTTCGCGAAGCTCGACTATCTCGAGCGGCTGATCGACTACGCTGGCCATCGGGGCGAAGCCGTGCTCGACGTCGGCTGTGGCCTAGGCAACGACGCTGCCCGCTTCGCCGCCGGTGGTGCGATGGTCACCGGTATCGACATCGCCCCGCGCGCGATCGACCTGGCGCGCGCCAATTTCGCCCAGCGCGGTCTCGAGGGCCGCTTTCTGCTGATGGACGGCGAGGCGATGTTCTTCGATGACGCCAGCTTCGATTTCGTCTACTGCCACACCGTCCTGCACTTCACCCGGAATCCCGAGCGCATGATCCAGGAGATCCATCGCGTCCTGAAGCCGGGTGGCAAGGCCGTCCTGATGGCGGTCAATCGGCGGTCCTGGATGCGCCTGATGCATCGCCTGGCCAGGGTCGAGATCGACCATCTGCAGGCGCCGATCTTCCACTGGCTGACCGAGGCCGAGCTTTCGGCGATGGCCGCACCCTTTGCCCGCCGGGTCACGCACGTCGAACGCTTCCCGCTCCGCACCAAGGTGCACAAGGGCTTCAAGGCGCAGCTGTTCAACGGGCTCTTTGTCGACCTGTTCAACGCCCTGCCGCGACGCTGGGTCGAGGGTACGGGCCACCACCTCGTGATGATCGCCGAGAAGGCCCAGGGCGCAGCCCGCGCGGAGCCTGCCGGTTGAGGCGCGATCTTGCTGCCCTGGAGGCCCGCCGCTTCGATGTGCTGGTGGTCGGTGGGGGCATCTATGGTGCCTGCATCGCCCGTGACGCGGCCAAGCGTGGCCTCGCCACGGCGCTGATCGAGCGCGCTGATTTCGGTGCCGGCACCTCGCACAACTCCTTCAAGCTGATCCACGGCGGGCTGCGCTATTTGCAGCAGCTGGACATCGAGCGGCTGCGCCAATCCGCGACCGAGCAGCGCCGCTGGCTTGGCATGGCACCGCATCTTGTGCAGCCGCTCGCCTTCGTCATGCCGACCGTGGGCCATCTCACCCGCGGCCCGGAGGCGCTGCGTGCCGCCCTTTGGGCCTACGAGTTCCTCGGACGCCACGGCGAGCCCCGCACCCCGCGCGTCCCGGCCGGCCGGGTGGTCGATCGGGCGACCGCCCTGGGTCTCTTCGGCGATGGTGCGCCGGCGACGATGAATGGTGCGGCGATCTGGTACGACGTCCAGATGCGCAATGCGGACCGTCTGCTCCTCGAGATCGTGGGCGATGCTGCCGCTTGCGGTGCCGTGGTTGCCAATCACGTCGAAGCAACAGGCTTTCTCGGCAAGGATCCGATGCAGGCGGTCGAGGGGGTCAGCGCCCGCGATCGGCTGACCGATACGCCCTTGGCGATCAGCGCCCGGCTGACCATCAACGCCGCCGGCCCGCACGCCCGGTACCTGCTCGACGCACTCCCGCGACCGGCGAGCCACGGCTTCGGCGGTCTCTCGCGTGGCCTCAACCTCGTCGTCCGCCGCCCGCTCGTGGCCGACCGGGCCCTCGCCATCAGCAGCCGCCGTCGCTCGGATTCCCTCGTCCCCCGCGCCGACGGCAGGCTGTTCTTCATCCAGCCCTGGCAGGGCCTGTCGCTGATCGGCACGAGCCATCTGGTCCACGAAGGCAGCCCCGAAGGCTTCGGCTTCGACGAGGCGTGGCTCGACGATTATCTCGCCGAGGTCAACGACGCCTTCCCACCGGCCGGGCTCACCCGTGACGATGTCCTTTATGTCTATGCCGGGCTCACCCCGGCCGCCAAGGAACCGCGCGGCAGCGAGGTGCAGCGCACCCGCCGCGGCGTCATGGTCGATCACCAAGAGACCGACGGGCTCCTGGGCCTGCTCAGCCTGCAGGGGGTAAAATACACCACCGCCCGGCTCGTCGCCGAGCACGTGACCGACCTTGCCGCAAGCAAGCTCGACGCCGCTGTCGCTGCCTGCCGGACCTGGCAGGATGCGTTGCCCGGTGCGCGCGGCTTCGATGCCGCGACAGCGAAGGCGGCGGCGGCCGGCCGGGCCCCAGCGGGCGGTGTCGAGCGTGACCGCCTCGTCGCCGATCACGGCAGCCGCTGGCCCGAGGTCGTGGCCCTGGCCGAAGGGGCATCACCCGGCCCCGAGGCGCTGTTTGCGGCCCGGGTGCGGCATGCCGTTCGCCACGAAATGGCGATGCGGCTGGACGACGTGCTGGTCCGTCGCCTAGACGAAGTGGCGACCGGCCGGCTGGACGAATCCCGACTGGCGCTTGCCGCCCGGGTCATAGCGGCCGAGCTCGGCTGGACGACCGCCGAGGCGAGCCGGGCAGTGACCGACCTGCGAGCCCTGGTCCGCCGGCATCGACCGACAGACATGCCGCAGGCGGTGACCGTTACGGTGACCGAAGACGACATGGCGACTACTGCTCAGGGCCGCCGAGGTGCCGCCTGACCAGATTGCCCGAGCGGGCCGCGACGCCTGCGGCTTGACAGCATGGCCTGCTTAGGTACGCTTACGATGAGGGAGTACGCCGTGATATTTTTATCGAAGAGGCCGGCATGACGATTGCGCCCAAGGTGCTGGTGACCGGCGCCAACGGTTTCGGTGGTGGCGGCCTCTGCCGCTATCTCGCCGAGCGCGGCGTTGCCGTGCGCGGCATGTACTACACACCGGACGGCGGCGAGCCCGACTTTTCGCATCCGAACCTGGAGCTGGTGCCCGGCGACCTGACCGATGGCGAGAGCCTGGAGCGGGCACTCGACGGCATCGAGGTGGTGCACAACCTGGCCGCTCTCTACCGGCCGACCACCGTCGCCAAACAGCGGTACTTCGACGTCAATGTCGACGGCGTGAAGGACCTCGTCGAGCGCGCCGCACGGCGCAAGGTGCGCCGCTTCGTCCATTGCTCGACCATGGGCATCCACGGCAGCGTGACGAGCCCGCCCGGCAACGAGAACTCGCCGATCCGCCCGGACGACTATTACCAGGAGAGCAAGTATCAGGGCGAGACGGTCGCCATGGGCCGCGCCAAGGAGCTCGGCCTCGAGATCGTCACCATTCGCCCGACCGCCATCTACGGCCCGCGCGAGCGCCGCTTCCTCAAGCTCGCGAAGATGATCGCCAGCGGCCACTCGATCATGTTCGGCAAGGGCGAGATCCGCTACCACTTCATCCACACCGACGATCTGAGCCAGTCCTTCGTGCTGGCCGCCGAGAAGCCGCAGGCGGTCGGCGAGGCCTACCTGATCGGCGACGAGCACCCACCCACCTTGAACGAGATCTTCCAGATCATCGGCGACGAGCTCGGCCAGCAGGCACCCCGCTATCGGCTGCCCTACATGCCCGTGTATCTTGCCGCCGCCCTCTGCGAGCTCGCCTTCCTGCCGTTCCGGCCGCTCGGGCTGTCACCGCCGCTCTACCGTCGCCGCGTCCACTGGTTCAACTCCGAGCGCTGGTTCGACATCGAGAAGGCCAAGCGAGAGCTCGGCTTTCGCCCCGCGGTGAGGATCGACGTCGGCCTGCGCCGGATGGTCCGCTCGTTCGTCGACGCCGGCTGGCTCGCCGGGCCGGCGAGGCAGCCCCCGGGTGCGCCGGCGCCATTGGTCTGAGCCGCCGGGCATGACCGCGCCGGGCCAGAGGGCGGGGGATCAGACGACGGGGCACCGGGCTAGGGGCGGCGGGCGCCGGAAGCAGCTCCTGCGCATCGCTATCGCCGTCGTCCTGCTCGGCGGTCTCTTCGCCTTCGTCGTCGACTTCGAGACCTTCCTCGCCGAGGTGTCGCGCTGCTCGTCTTTGGCCATCCTCGCCGCGGCCGCCGGCATCGTCGCCGGCCGGCTCGTCGTCGCCTGGCGGTGGCTGCTCCTGGTCCGCTCGACCCATGCCGACACGTCCTTCGCCCAGCTCGCCCGGCTGACCCTGATGGGCACGTCGCTCAGCTTCGTCGGCCCCGGCATGGTCGGCACCGAGGCCTACCGCGTCGCCGGCCTCGCCCGGACCACCGGCGTCGGTACCGCGCTGGCCTCGGTCGTGGTCGAGCGGCTGACCTCGCTCGCCGGCATCGCCATGATTGCCGCCACCGGGCTCGCCCTGGGCGGGCTGCCGATGACCGACGGCCTGTGGCTGACACTGCTCGCCATCTGCGCTGCCATTATCGCGCTCAGCTTGGCGACCATGGCACCCGCCTTCCGGCAGCTGGTCGATGCGGTGAGCCGCTGGTTGCCAGCAGCACTCAGGGCGCGATTGGGCGGCCTCCTGGTCGCCGTGGCCAGCTATGCGGCCCGGCCCGTCCTGCTCGCCCGGCTCTTCTTGTTGTCCGTCCTCCTGCAGGGTCTGCGGGTCATGGCTTCGGCAGCGCTCGCCTGGGGCCTCGGCATCGAGGTCGGCATCGCCGCGTTGATGATCGTCGTTTCGGTCGGCATCCTGCTCTCGATGCTGCCCTTGACGCCGCAGGGCCTGGGCACCCGCGAGATCGCCTTCGTGGCCCTCCTCGGCAGTATCGGCGTGCCGGCGGCGCAGGCCGCCGCCCTGTCCCTGCTCTTCACCGGGATCACCGCAGTTGTGGTTTTCTTGCCCGCGCTCTGGTTCTATTTCAAATTCGGCATCTGGGGCCAGCCGGCGCCGGCATCAAGCCCACCGTTGAGCCCACCGTTGAGCAAAGATCCCGGCAGCTGATCGCCGACCATCGGTAGCAAGCCATGAACTGGTGGCCAGCCGCCGCCGATTGCGCTAGGGGCACCGGGTCCTCCTCAGCAGACTGTCATCTCCGGCTCCCCGGCGTCCGCTCGCTGTCCAGCACCGACGGCAGTCCATTTCGATCGAAGGAACCCACCGACCATGCCAGTTGACGCCGCACCCATCCTGGTCACCGGAGCCACCGGCTTCTGCGGCGGCCATCTGGCGCTGCGGCTGGCGAAGAACGGCCACCGGGTCCGCGCTCTCGTCCGCCCGACCGCCAAGAGCGACCAGTTAGAGGCAGCCGGCGTCGAGCTGGTGCCCGGCGATATCACCAAGCGCGCCGCCGTCGAGAAGGCGGCCGAGGGCTGCGAGAAGATCTACCACATCGCCGCCGTCTACCGCACCGCCAGCCACCCGGACAGCTACTACGAGGCCGTCAATGTCGGCGGCACGGTCAACGTGCTCGAGGCCGCAAAGAAGCACGGCGTGGCGCGCACCATTCACTGCTCGACCATCGGCGTGCACGGCGACGTCAAGGCGTTTCCCTGCACCGAGGATAGCCCCTTCAATCCGGGCGACATCTACCAGCGGACCAAGCTCGCGGGTGAAGAGGCAGCACAGGCGGCGTTCAGGGCCGGCCTGCCCGGCGTCGTCTTTCGCCCGGCCGGCATGTACGGGCCGGGCGACCTGCGTTTCCTCAAGCTCTTCAAGTCGGTCAACAGCGGCCACTTCATCATGTTCGGCTCGGGCGAGACCTTCTACCACCTCGTCTATATCGACGACCTGATCGACGGCATCCTGCTCTGCGGCGAGCATCCGGCGGCCCTGGGCGGCACCTTCATCATCGCCGGCGATCGCTGGGTCTCGCTCAACGAATGGGTGGCCGAGATCGCCAAGGCCCTGGGCGTCCCCAAGCCCTGGATCCGGCTGCCCTACTGGCCACTCGAGGCTGCCGCCATCGCCTGCGAGGCGGCCTGCAAGCCTTTCGGCATCGAGCCGCCGCTGCATCCCCGGCGTGCCCATTTCTTCAAGAAGCACCGCGCCTTCTCGATCGAGCGCGCGCGAACCGTGCTCGGCTACGATCCCAAGATCACGATCGGCGAGGGGGTGCGTCGCACCGCCGCCTGGTATGTCGAGCAGGGCCTGATCAAGGCCAGGAAATCGGCGGCCTGACGCAACGCTGGTCTTGCCGTCGTATCGCCCTAAATCCGTCACCGAACTGTCGATAAACCGGCCAGCCAAGGCCGTTGTCAACCGTCGAGGTGAGGGGCGCCCAAACGATGAGCATCCTGGAGGCCGTGCATGGTCCGATCGAGCGGGAGCCGTGGCGCCGCATCGCGGCAGACAGCAGCCGGCTCATCGCGACGGTGGCCGCCGCCCTGGGCCTCGCGGTGCTCGCGGACCTGCCGCTCTGGGCCGTCTTGCCGGCGGTCCTGGCCGTGACCACGGCTGTCCTCTGGCGCTACCACAGCCGGAACACCGCCCAGCGGTTCGGCCTTGCCAACTGGGTCACCCTCTTTCGCCTGAACTTCGTGTCGCTGATGGCCGTGGCCGTCTGGCAGGATGAGCCCAACATACTACAATCCTGGCTGCTCTTCCTGATCGCGGCATCAGCACTCGCACTCGACGGCGTCGACGGCTGGCTGGCGCGGCGGCGCCAGGAGGCGAGTGCCTTCGGCGAGCGCTTCGACATGGGCGCGGATACCGCCTTTACCATCATCACCACGCTTTGCCTCGTCAGCTTCGGCCTGGTCGGCGCCTGGGTGCTGCTCCTCGGGCTGCTGCGCCCGGCTTTCGCCGTCGCCGGCCACGTTTGGCCGTCTATGTCCGCACCCCTGCCGGCGAGCCGCGGTCGCAAGATGGCCTGTGCCGGCTCGCTTGCCTGCCTCGTCGCGGGCCTCGCCCCGCCGCTGGCGCCCGTCGCCCCGGTCCTGGCGTTCCTCGCCCTGCTCCCGCTCGTCTGGTCCTTCGGCCGCGATCTTCGCTACCTCATGGGTAGCGACGCCACCGCCTGATCATGCGCGACGCACCGTCCATGACCCGGGCCTGGCCGTGGTTGACCACGATCGGTCTCAGCCTCGCACTGGTCGTCGCCTTCAACCTGCCACAGAGCCTCGCCGAGCTCGGCAGTCTCGCCGCCTGGCGGATCCCCCTCGAGCCCGTGGTCGCCCTGCTGCTCGTAGCCCTGCTGCCCGGCCGCATCTGGGCCTGGCTCGCCGCCATCGTTCTCGGCTCGATGCTCTGGCTCCGCCTTGGCGATCAGCTCGTCTGGCAGTGGATGGGCCGCCCGTTCATCGCCATCTTCGACGTCCCGCTCGGCCTCTCTTTGGCCGAGATCGGTGTCGCCGCCCTCGGCTGGCCGCTGACCCTTGGTCTCGTCCTCGCCGCCTTCGTCGTCTTGCCGCTCGCCACGGCCCTCGTCTGGGCCTGGCAGCGCCGGGTGGGTGCTGCCCCGCGCCCGATCCTGCTCGGGCTCGTGGTGCTGACCACCACCCTCTTTGCCGTCGATCGCCTGCTGGCGATGCCCATTCTCACCTCCACCTACGGCATCGACCAGCTCCGCCTCCAGCTCGAGCGCAGCCGGGCGGCGCTCGGCGCGCGCGACGTCTGGCAGGCAGCCTACGCGGTCGACCCGGTCGAGGCCATTCCAAACGAGCACCTTCTGACCGGCCTCGAGGACAAGGACGTCCTTGTGCTTTGGGTCGAATCCGTCGGCCGCAGTGCGCTCACCCTCGAGCCCTTCAAGGGCCCGATGCGCGCGCGCCTCGCCGCCTTCGAGGCCGATCTCGAGCCTTCGGGCCTGCAGGCCGTCTCCGGCTGGCTCACCTCGCCCACCATCGGCGGCCAGTCCTGGCTGGCGCATGCCACGCTCGCCTCCGGTGTGTGGACCGCCGATCAGGCCTCGCACCGCCAGTATTTGCAGGATGCCCAGGCCGATCTCGCGCACCTCTTCCGCCGGGCCGGTCACCGCACCGTCCTCGGCATGCCGGCGATCGTCGGTCCCTGGCCCGAGGTCATCAATCTCGGCTTCGACAAGTGGTATTTCGTCAAGGATTTCGGCTACCAGGGCCCGTCGCTCGAGTGGGTGACCATGCCGGACCAGTACACGCTCTGGGCGCTCGAGAACGCCGAGCGCGCCGTGCCTCTGGCCGAGCGCCGTCCCGTCTACCTTCAGGTGGCACTGATCTCGAGCCACGCCCCCTTCACCCCCGACATCCCGGTGGTCGAGCCCTGGGGGCGTCTCGGCGACGGGAGCATCGTCAACGACCTGCCCAAGGACGGCGGTGCGCCGCGCGATGTCTGGCGCGACCACGAGACCCTGCTTGCCGCCTACAGGCGCTCGGTCGACTACGTCTATCAGACGCTGCAGTCCCACACCCGCCGCTACGGCAACGCCGACACGCTCACCATCATCCTCGGCGACCACGAGCCCGCCTCGCGGATCAGCGGCACGAACGACGAGCGCGCCGTCCCGATCCACGTCATCAGTGGCGATCCGACCCTGCTCCAGCCGTTCCGCGACTGGGGCTTCACGCCCGGCATGACGCCGACAGAGGCTTCGGCCGAACACCGCATGACCGCCTTTCGCCCCTTCTTCGTCAAGGCCTTCAGCGGCCCGCCAGCGGCCGTGGACCGAGGCGAGAAGGACTAGGGAGGCGGGCAAGGAGCGCTACGCCGCCCGATGTCCTCAGCTTTCGGCTGGCACCGAGGCTTGTTCCGGCAGGGCGTAGGTGCCGACGGCGTGCGCCAGGGTGCGGGGGTCTGCCGCACCGGTGATGGTGCAATCGGCGATGGCGAGCCGGCGGCCGAGCTGCAGGGTTCGGGCGTGGGCCAGAAGGTCGCCGGGCGCCGGCTTGCGCAGGAAGTGGAAGGTGAGATCGGTGGTGACGGCGAGCGCCATGGGCCCGATCATCGAGAGCACGGCCCCCCAGATGGCGACATCGGCGAGCGTCATCATGGCGGGCCCGCCGATCGTGCCGCCGGGGCGCAAGAGCTCGGTCCGGTAGGGCAGCCGCAGCGTGGCGCTGCCGTGATCGAGGGTCTCGACCCGGCAGCCGAGATAGGCCGCGAGCGGCACCTCGGCGATCAACGCCTGCAGCTCGCCCGTGCCGAGCATGGCGTGCCGCAGATGGCCCGCGGGTATCGACAGTTGGTCCGACATGACGGCGTCCTTCGCGCAACACCAGGTGCGAGCCGGCGGCTCATAGGAACCAGAAGAGCAGGAAGGCGCCGAGGACCAGGCGGTAGACCACGAACGGGGTGAAGCTCGATTTCTTCAGCCAGGCCATCATCCCCCAGATGGCGAGGAGTGCCGCGACGAAGGCGAGGACCGCCGCATAGAAGGCGTCGGCCTGAAGGGCAGTGTCGCCGCTCTGCCAGAGCTCGTAGGCACCGAGCAGACCGGCCGCCATGGTCGTGGGAATCGAGAGCAGGAGCGAGAACCGGGCGGCCTCGGTCCGGCTGAAGGCGAGGAAGAGCCCGGCGGTCATGGTGATGCCCGAGCGACTGACCCCCGGGATCAGCGCCAGTGCCTGAAAGAGACCGATCAGCAGCGCGTCCTTGTAGGTCATGCCGGCGAGCGCCCGCTCGGAGGTCTCGCCCTTGCGATCGGCGACATAGAGCAGCACGCCGAAGCCGATCGTGGTCGAGGCAATCAGGACCGGGCTGCGCCAATCGTCGGCAATCAGGTCCCTGACCAGAAAGCCCAGGATGACCACGGGCACGGTGGCCAGCGCCAGCTGCAGCAACAGGCGGGTGTCGCCGTCTGGCCTGCCGCGGAGGAGATTGAGCCCGCCGGTGATCATCCGCCGGACCTCGGCGTGGAAATAGGCCATGACCGCGATCAGCGTGCCGACATGCATGGCGACGTCGATCGCCAGGCCCTGGTCCTCCCAGCCGGTGAGCTGCGGCACCAGGATGAGGTGGGCCGAGGAACTGATCGGCAGGAACTCGGTGATGCCCTGCACGACGGCGAGGACGATCAGATTGAGCCAGTCCATCGACTCCCTTTCGTTCGAGACTCACACGCCGGAGACGATCGGCAGCGACCAATCCGTGTTGCCGAGCGACGCGTGCTGCTTGCTAGGTGAAGCCGGGTTTGCCATATCCGCTCTTGCAGCCACGCCGCAACCCGGCTCCTGCAGGTGCTGTGCCATGGCACCCTAACCGCAAACAGTTGAGGTTCCCTTAACAATGGACGCTGCCGCCGGCAGTCGCCCGCGATCCCCAAGAAGCGCCGCCGTCACGGGCGACGCTGTCCGCGGCGGATCGCCAACCGAAAGCGAGCCGTCGAAGCACCCGGATCGGTGCCCGGTGGTCGAGGACGAGTGGTTCGCCGCGTCGTCCGGGAGGTTCGGGGCCTAGCTGGTCCGCCGTCCCTTCCGGGCGTGCTGCCTGGAGGAGATGGACGATGGTTGACGAGGTTCTCGAGAACCGGCGGCCGAACGAGGCCCAATTCGACGCGTCGCAGCATCCAGCCGACCTCGCCGAGCTGCTCGAGGAGATGAACCTCGATGCGGCGCGCGCGTCCCTGTTGTCGCTGCCCCTGGCGCACGCCGCCGACACGTTCGCCTATCTGGAGCCCGAGACCCAGGTGGCCCTCGCCAAGCTTTTGGCCCGGGGCGAGCTTGCCGCCATCGTCACCGAGATGAACGGCGACGATCGGGCCGATCTCTTCAATCGGCTGACGCCCAAGCAACAGAACGCGCTGCTGCCGGGCCTCGCCCAGGCCGAGCGCGAGGATATCCGCCGCCTCGCCGCCCACGCGGAGGGGACGGCGGGGGCGATCATGACCTCGGACTACGCCACGCTGACGGCGAATCTCACGGTCAAGGACGCGCTCAGCAAGCTCCGGCGCGAGGCACCGGACAAGGAGACCATCTATCGGACCTATGTCATCGACCGGAACCGCCTGCTGATCGGCTCGGTGCGGCTGCAGACGCTGATCCTGGCGAGCCCGAAGCAGACCATCGCCGAGGTCATGGAGCGGGAGACGCGCGCGGTCTCGGTGCACGACGACCAGGAGGTGGTGGCGCAGGCGATCGCCAAGTACGACATCATAGCACTGCCGGTTGTCGACGACGACGGCAAGCTCGTCGGCATCGTGACCCACGACGATGCGATCGACGTGCTGGAGGCGGAGGCGACCGAGGACTTCCAGAAATCCGCCATGGTCACCAGCATGGTGGAGAACGTCGGCACCGCCAGCATCAAGCTGCTCTACCAGAAGCGCGTGTATTGGCTGGTGCTACTCGTCTTCGGCAACCTGCTCTCGGGCGCCGGGCTCGCGATCTACGAGGAGACGATCGCGGCCTATGTGGTTCTCGTGTTCTTCCTGCCGGTGTTGATCGCATCCGGCGGCAATGCCGGCGCGCAGAGCTCGACGCTGATGGTGCGCGCCATGGCGACGGGCGATGTCGAGATGAAGGATTGGGGGCGGATGCTGTTCCGCGAGCTTGCCGTGGCCCTGGCGCTCGGGCTCACCATGGCGGTGACGGTGTCCGCGATCGGGCTGTTCCGGGGCGGTTTCGAGCTCGCTTTCGTGGTGGCGATCTCGATGCTGATCATCGTCATCGCCGGCAGCCTGATCGGCATGTCGATGCCGTTCCTGTTGAGCCGCCTGAAGCTCGATCCGGCGACGGCGAGCGCGCCGTTGATCACCTCGATCGCCGACATCATGGGGGTTCTGGTCTATTTCTCGATCGCCACGGCTTTCCTAATCGGCTGATCAGTCCATGCCGATCGCGGCCTTGTAGAGCTCGAGGAGTTCCTCCTCCTCCTGCCGCTCCTCCTTGGCCTTCTTGCGCAGGCGAACGATGGCGCGGATGATCTTGGGCTCGAAGCCGGTGGCCTTGGCCTCCGCCATCACGTCCTTGATGTCGTCGGCGAGGCCCTTCTTCTCCTCCTCCAGCCGCTCGATCTTCTCGATGATCTGCTGCAGGCGCTCGCCGGCGATGCCACCGACATTGCTGGTCCCGCCGATAGTGCTGGACAGGGTGGTCTCGTCGTTCATCTGGTCTCGCTGTGCTGACGGGATGGCGGGATCGAACGGCGCAGAAAGCGAGGGACAAGCCCGGTCGGCTCAGCGCTCGCTCTCCTCCCGCGCTGGCGGACAATCTCCACCGACGGGGCGCCTCCCTTGTCCTACTCGGCCGGAGCGGGACCCAATACGGCCTGCTCCCGCCCGGCAAACACGCGAGGCCCGCCGGACGCAGGGTCAATAGCAGATCGTCAGCCGAGGTCCAGCCGATTGCGACAGCCGTCACTGTGCGTGATGGTCCCAACTGCGGCACTCGACCAAGGGTGACCGAAAAGTCTGCCCGCAGGCGCGTCGAACAGATTGAGAGTCGCCGCAAACTGAAGGGTGCCGAAGGCGCCAAATACAACGCTTTAAGCGCCTGATCGGATTGCTGATCAGCGGCAAACTACTGGTAAATCGTTTTACCACGGGGTTGCCGAGCAGGCAGAACCACGCGGGGGTTGGATCGATGCCGATGAGGAAGCCGGAAGATCGCGAGATTAAAATCGTGCGGCCGCCGGACAGGCCACCGAAGACGCCGGAGCCCCAGCCCCGGCCTCAGCCGAAGGAGCCAGCCCCCGAGCCTTAACTCGGAAGTCGAAGCATGAGGATCAATGCACCGCTCGTCACCGGCCCTAACGCTCACATGCGGCAGGCGACCGAGGGCAACAACGGCGGTAGCGGCGAGCCACCGCCCGACGAAGTCGGGAGGGGCCAGCACGTTGCGGAACCCTGGTTCGACAAGGTGGAACTCGTAATCGACAGCGATGGCGCGCCGATCGACGTGGCGCTCACGCGGGCGGGCGATCACGATCTTTCGCCCGAGGCAGAACAGCTACTGGCAACCATCAACTTGGCCGCGATCCGCATCCAGATCGCCTTCCGGAGCTTTCCGGAGGAGCGTCGCCGACTGTTCGACAACCTGGAGGAGATCGCCCGCAACGGGCTCGTCGGGACCCAGCCGCACCCGAAGACCGCGCTGATCGACTTCGACAACTTCAAGATCAATGTGGCCGCGACGGCGGACACCATCCGCTCCAGCTTCCTCAGCGGCACGATCGTCGTGAACCTGATCGCCATCGTCGTGGCGATCTTCCTTCTGGCACTCTGGCTGCCGCTGCACGGCATCGTCTTTCGCGACATCGAGGCGGCGCTGGTCGCCTGCGGCCAGGCAGAAGCCGCGCCACCGGTCTGCGCCGATGCGCTGGTTCGCTTCGCCCTGAGCCTGGCCACGTCGACACATCTGGATTCGACCGTGAGCGACCCCGACACCGCCGCCGCCTTCATCGTCGGCTCGAACCTTGCCGGGGCGGCGCTGTTTACACTCTGTGGCATCTCGCTAGGCTCTGTTGACATTCTACCGCAAGAGGATGCAGGCGGCGACGAGATGAA